>NZ_RAYG01000004.1:0-172926 GCF_003670185.1 Parabacteroides sp. CH2-D42-20
ATTTAAATTTTAGATATACGGAATATGCGATCCCGTGTGCGGAGGATTTCCTCTGCGTGCGGGATCGTTGTGTTTATGGCAATCCATACCCCGGAAAGGTCATCCGGACACAATACGACACGCTAAGCCGGGAATGGCGAGGGAATCCCGGTATAAGATATTTTGGCAGTCTTCCGGAAGGGCGATTCCCGTCCGGGAAAGATGGTTTTGGAAGGGTCGTCACCGAACGTGGTCGGAGTCGTCACTAGGCAGTGTCTGGTGACGACTCCGACCATGTCGGGTGGCGGCCCTCATTTTTGTCTCTCCCCATGAGCTGCCGTAAACTGTAAAAATGACATTATGGCATTTTATAAGAAGTATCAGCAAAAGGTCAACGGGCTTTGGTATCCCATGTCTGTAACGGCTGGCAAACCAGTCACTACGGACGAGATCGCCGACCGCCTGTCGCAGATCTCCACCGTGAGCCGTGCCGACACCTACGCCGTGTTGAAAGACATGGCGGGGGTACTGGCAGACTACATGGCGCAAGGTCGTACGGTGAAGATCGATGGGTTGGGTACGTTCTACTACACCGCCAACGCCTCCAAGCAGGGCGTGAAGGAGGAGAAGGACGTGAACGCCTCCCAGATTACCGGCGTGCGCGTGCGCTTCATCCCCGAGGCTCGTAGGAGTGGTAGCGGACGGAACATGGTACGCTCCTTGATCAGCGACAACATCTTCTGGATGGAGTTGCCGGCCAATGCGAAGACCACCGATCCGGAGCAGGGCAGTGGAGATTCGGAGAGCCCGGACGAGGTCTGATCCCGGGCGTTTGTGCGGCGTGTTCCCGCCGGAGTACACCTCTAGGTGGATGTGCTTGACGAGAATATCGTAACCTGATTATGTGCGGGAATGTCGTTCGGTACGAACGTGCCGGACGACCTATCCCTGCGTTCTAAGCGTGATAGAATACATTTATTTAAATCTTTATGTTTATGAAGACATCTTTACGAAGATTCAGTTTGAGGTTGTCGCTGGTGGCGATGATCTTGTGCTTGTACGCCGCCTTGCCGGGGCAGGGCTTGGCGTGGGGGCAGACGGATGGGGAGGTACGGTTTGGAAATACTCCTGATCCTGTTTCCTATGGATTTATTTATGATTCAAATGAAACGACCGACTACTCTCATTTTTTTGTGTCCGGCTTCACGGAAGGCATGGCAGTCCGGGTGCAGTTGGCGGACAAGGCGAATCCTAATGGGGTAAGGTTTGCTATTTGGGCGAATGATGCGGAATCTATGCTTGATTTGGTGGACGGTGGATGTTGGATACCGGATGATGTGGTGTCCGCTAATATTAACTTGAGGCTGACTAGTTCAAAGGTGTGCGATGTGGAGTATACCGTGAGCGTGTACGCATCGATGGATATGGCGACCGCTCCTTTGGCTACTACCTTGCATACGGTACGGTATATGAATTCTAGCGATAGGCCGGAGATTAGCAGACCGGATCGTATATCCGGCGAATTAAATACTGATATTCCCTTTACGATTAATGTATCGAAGGCTGGATTCCTGCAAGGGCAACCTGTGCAGATTATGATCTATTTGATAGGGTCGTACGAAAATTTGAGCCTTTCTGGGGAAAACTTACGGAAAGAGTCTGGCAATAGGTATTATTTGAGTGTTCCTTCTTTCTCCGCTTCGCAATATACGTTGACAGCCCATGCGACGGATGTGTGTGGTGGAAATTATGAAATACATATATGTGATAAGGATGGAAACAATGTGACTTTTGCAGATCAAGCCTCGTTTATCATCCCTATTGAGTACTCTGCTGAGGATATCGCCGCCTTGAAAGCGATCGCCGAGGCCAATCCTTTGAGTAATGACTTGCGGAACTTCATCGCTAACAAGGAGTATCTGAAGGATCGGATGCAGGGTGATGGTTATAATGTGGGAGTCCGTTGGAATACGAAACTTCCTGCTCAAGTGAGTAGTTTCTTTATTAAGGATTATAGGACACATACTGTTTCTTCCTTGGACTTGTCGGCTTTGACCGGGCTGGAAAGCGTCTCTTTGAATGGTACTCGATTGAAGTCTTTGGATGTATCTGCGCTGACGAAATTGAGGTATTTGTATTTGGATGGCAACGATTCCCTCACATGGTCTACTGTGAAATTCCCAGATCCATTGCCTGATAATTTTAACGTGCAAGGTTTTACGAAAATTATGGCCGGTACTCCGGTAGACGATTATAATTCATACGTCACCTCCGGTACGGAGATCGACCTTTCCGCTTACGCTGAGGTGAATGGCGTGAAGTCTACGTATCAATGGTATCGTGTGGTTCGGGAGCCTTATAGCAGGACGGAAGCCACGATGGAAGCCGTATCCGGCAAGGAAGGTGCTTTTATCTTTAAGGGAACGCCGGGCGAATATTACCTCTGCGAGATCCGTAACACTACGTATTACGATTGGTATATGCGTACGCCCGAGATCAAGGTAGCCCGCAGATCGGATGATTACTCTCCGGTTGACATCGCCGCCTTGAAGAAACTGGCCGCCGACAATCCGAACGTCACCCAGTTGCAAGAGTTCGTGGACAGCAAGGGCTGGGAACATGAGAATTGGAATACGTATGGGGATGCGGTTTGTACGGACTGGAGTGCGGAGGAGCTTGGCCGATTGACGCATCTACGTATCCAATTGGATTGGAACTCGAAAGATACGATCTCTTCCCTCGACTTAAGCGCCTTTACTGAATTGAAGTATTTCGAGTGCGAGCGTTTCATGAATATCGAGAAGCTGGATCTCTCGAAGAATACGAAACTGGAGCATTTGCACGTATACAGCAAGAATCTGGCTTCTTTGGATCTTTCTAATTGTCCTGATCTGCAATATTTCCGCTTTGGTACAAACTCTATTGGCGAGGGTAGCTATCAGAATTCGAAGCTGAGTACGGTCAATTTGAGTGGTTGTACAAAGTTGACGGAGCTCTATTTGGAGCACTCGCCGCTTGCCTTGCTGGATATCTCTTCTTTCAAGCAATTGAACCGGTTGGAGATCGAATATTGTCCGAACTTGAAGTTGCAAGGCTTTGATAACGCTACACGATTGGAATACTTAGCCTTGCCGCATACAGACCAGTTCTCCGATCTTTTGAAGAACTTACCCGCTAACATCCGTCATTTGTATTTACAAAGTACGGAGTATGCCCTTCCTTCCTCTGAGGAGGCGAGGCATTTACTTACATTAGGCGTGCCAAGTAATGTGGAGAGCTTGGATATGGCTCAATATCCGAATTTGACAAGGTTGGAGGTTGGTTATGATAACCGTTCCGGCTTGAGGTATTCCACCTTGAAGAATTACCGGCAGAATGTTCGGTATAATGGATTGAGTCGTTATCAGCTTACCTCTCCCTCTCATCCGCATGATCCTGATTTATTCATGAACGGCGATACGATCGACCTTTCATCCGAGGCCGTGATCGATGGCGTGGAGACCGTATTCCTTTGGGTGAACGGCAAGTACGGTATAGAAGAGAAAGAGGCTTTGAAGCCGGTACCGGGTCGTCCGGGCGTATTCGTGCTGGATAGCAAGGAGGAAGGATATGGCAATTATTATTGCAAGATGATGAACACGAAGTTCTGTGAGATCACGGAGATTAATTACAGAAATGGCTGGCAGGTCAAGACCTCATACATCCACGTCGAGACCTCCGTACCGCAAGTATTCGCTGAGAGCGACGTGGTTACCTTGGCCCGTATCGTGGACGCTTCCAACAACAAGGCGTTGACCGAGTGGTGGAACAGCGGCGCATGGCAGACGAATGAGAACTCATCAAATGCGCAAGCTGTTTGGAACAAGGAGAACCCGCGCCGATTGACGGAATTATATTTATATCAGATGGGCAACAGCTTTGCAAAGGAGGTAGATCTCTTGGCGTTGGATAAATTGGAAGTCCTGTCGTTGGCTGGCAATCGAGTGGAAAAATTGTTCTTGCCGAAGAACAATACGGTATTGCGTTCCTTGATGCTGGGTGGTAACTATTCCTTGAAATCCTTGATCGTATCCGAATATCCGTCGTTGGAGTATTTGGACGTATCCAATACGGGCTTGACGGCTCTCGACTTGTCTAACAACAAGAACTTAAAGGAACTGTTCTTGAATTGGACGATGCTTGACGGGGTAGAGAACGGCACTCCGGACCTTGCCGCTCAATTAACCGCATATGGCTTGCCTATGTCCACTACCCGGATCGACTTAGCGAACTTCCCGGCCTTGATGTCTTTCAATGCCGATGGTTCGGGCTTGGAGTTCACCAACGTGGAGAACCCGCGACAAATGGAAGCCGCCTTCGGTGTTGTCAGGTTGCCGGTAGGCGAGGTTCGCCCGGGAGGTTTCGTGGCTTATGGGGAGACAATCGATCTTTCCTCACAAAAGATGGTAGGAACATCTGCCTCTCGCTTCACTTGGGTATTTGGCAATGACACGATCGACCATACCGACAGCCGCTATACGATTACGGAGGACTTGACCCCGAATTATCAAATCGCCGGTAATGTAACCAACCCATTGTTCCCCGGCTGGACGGTTCAGTATCGTGCTTGGGTTTATACTTGCGACGGTGATGCGAACCTCGACAAGCAGGTGAACGTGCAAGACGTGACGGCTACCGTAAGCTACATCTTGAGAGACTCGGCTAATATGATAACAAACTTCGGATGGGCCGAGGCGGACGTGAACTATGATAATAATGTAGAGATCGCCGATGTGGTCGGTATCGTCAACATCATCCGCGACCAGCCTGTTACCAAGGCCGGCATGCTACGTGCCGAGACCGAGGCTCCCGTGTTGGTGGAACTGGATACGGACAACTTCCTGACCATCTCCAGCCAGGTGCCGGTAGCCGGTATCTACTTGGAACTGGTAGGCACTACCGAGGAACTTCCGCTCGTGGGTGAGGCCGCCAAGTTCTTGCAAGCCTCTCACCGGAATGGCGACACGTTGCGTGTGATCGGCTATAGCTTGGACGGACGGACGATTCCTTCGGGCAAGACCCGTATCTTACGTATGCCGGCGGGCGTTACCTTGGTGGGCGCGTCCTTCTCCGACGCGAAGGCGAATAGCTTGAAGTCTGCGGGAGATGCGATCGTGACTTCCAACGCCCCGATAGAGGCGATCGAGCGCTTGGATGCCGTGTCCAACTACCCGAACCCGTTCCGCGGCAGCACGACTTTCCGCTATCAACTGGCTGAGCCGGCCGACGCAGTGACGATCCATGTATTCTCTGCCAACGGAGCTTTGGCCGCAGTATTGAACGGTCTGCCCGGCGAGGTAGGCGAGAACCGGCATACCGCCGCGCTTACGCTTCCGGCCGGTGTCTACTACTATCGCTTGACAGCGAAAGCCGGTCGAGGCGTGAAGGCAAGTAATACTAACATCTTAATCATTAAGTAAGTTATGAACGTAAATCATATAAAACAATTATTCGTAGCCCTCTTCCTGCTGTTATCAGCGGGAACGGCTACCGCCGCCCAGTGGATGTTGAAGAAGACGGACTTGAACGCCGCGGGTAGCAAGGACACGCTTGTCTTGGGCGTGTATGGTAATTCCTTTGGTTTCTCTTCTTTCCAAGTGGATTTCACCTTGCCGGAAGGGGTCTTGCCGGATGGTGCGCCTATTTTGGGCGATGTCGCGATCGACCATGCGCTTACGTGGAAACAGGAGAATGGCAGCTACCGTTGCGTAGTCTATAGCCCGAAGAACACGGAAATGAAAACCCCGGAGGGAGGCCTGCTTTACCTTCCCGTGGAATTGGCCGCTTCTTTTAAAATGGGTACTTTCACGGCTAAGAACGGTCTCTTGTCCAATAAGAAGTCCGAGGGACAAACGGTACCGGATATGACCGCTACCTTGAAATCGTATAAAGAGAAGGCAGATTTGGTGGTGAACGTATCGGGCTTGGAAAAGGTGATGGCGGATCTGAACGGAAACCCCGCCGAGCTAAGCTATACGACCGTACCGGAAGGCAAGGAATTGACGGTCGCTTACTACACGGACGATGCTTGTACGGAAGCGGCTACTGACGCTGATCGCACGAAAGAGGGCATTCTGTATGTAAAACTCTCCTATGCGGGTGATGAGGATTATAACGCTTTCGAGAAGGTCTATGTCATGAGTTTGACCAGCAAGAAGGCGATTGCGACGAGTGGAATCATTGCGCCTGAGGCCACCTCGATCAAGGAAGGACAATTACTTTCCGCTTCCTTGCTGTCTGGCGGTAGCGTTACGGATGAAGGTTATACCGTAGTCGGTAAGTTCGCTTGGACGGATGGAAGTATCGTGGTTCCGGCTGGTGAAAAAGCATATTCTGTTACTTTTTATCCTGATAATTCCTCTTATTATGCTACGGCATCGGTTTCCGTGCCGGTAGCGGTAACCAAGACTTATACGATTACCGCCGTGGCGTCTACCGGTGGTGTGGTGAATGTGTTGGGTAAGACGGAGGATAATAAATATGTAGAAGGACAGACTGTCTCTTTGAAAGCGATCCCGCTGCCTAACTATCAGTTTGACGGTTGGTCGGTGACAGGCTCGAGCGAGACGTTGACCACTGGTGATTCTATCGCTGTCATGGTAGATACAGACAAGACTTACACCGCCAACTTCTCACCGATTATGCACACGTTGTCAATCGCTGTGGAAGGAAATGGTAGCCTGTCGGTTACGGCAGAAGGGAATGAGGTGACCAACGGCGTTTCCCTACAGCAGGGGACGGTCTTGCAGATCCTCGCGACTCCCGACATGAACGCTCAGTTGAAGGAATTGACTATAAATGGCGACTCGCTCAAGGGGGATAAGGTTACGCTAACGAAAGCCTTGGAGATCCGGGCTGCGTTCGAGGCGAAACCCGTGGAGATGGCACTTGTCAACATCCGGCAGACGGCTCACGGCTCTATCTTATTATATAAGGAAGACGGATCGCCGATCGCTTCCGGCTCTACCGTGCGGAAAAACTCGAAGGTACGGGTGATCGCGCTTCCGGACGCCGGGTATCAGTTGGAGGGTAACGTGGCCTTGTCGAACGTATCGGGTGGTACGGACGATCTGTATACCGTGAATGGTGATATCACGGCAACCGCCTCTTTCACGGAGAAAAAGTATAAGGTGGCCGCTTCTGCCGTGAGCAGCAACCCGGGTGAGACGACTGCCGCCGGCAAGATCACCTTGGATAAGGTAGGCGAGCAGCCGTATGGCACGGAGGTACGTATCCTAGATGTCGAGGGACAAGACGGAGCACGCTTGCTTACGATCTTGGCGAATGGTAAGGAAGTTGCCCAGAATGAGGTCTTGACTGTGACCGGCGATTTGACAGTAACGGCCGTATTCGATCATCGGGTGGCGATCAAGAAGGAATATATCATGTGGCCTTACCAAGAATATTACTACAATGGTGTGTCTCGTAATTTCGTGCCTTTCGCTTCCCAAACCTATGCGGGCTTCTCGTTCGAGGTATTATATAAGGACTCGGAAGAGAATGTGACCAAGAAGGCGATCGATGCGGATCATTATACCGTCTTGTTGCATCGTGATGAGGATGGCCTGTACAAAGAGTTCAACGAGACCTATGAGGATGGCTTGGTCATCAAGAAGTCTAAAATTGCGGTGACACAGGTACTTGACGGTGCCGAGGGCTTGAAGACACGTCCAGGCAGGGATGAGGTGGAAGTAGAGATTGACCCGTCCTATCCTGATGCCGATGTGACAAAATATGTGATTTCTCCTAAGAGTACTTCTGCTAAGAAGAACTACGAAGGTACGGTTTATTACCATTCAACGAAACCGGCGAAGCCATTGAACTTTGGTGCATCTGTCTTGCGTTCGGGTGGAGAGCCAAACGGCTATGTACGCATCACCAACGGCGGTATGCCGTATGTGGCAGAGAATGGCGTGGTGTCTGTTCCCGAAGGGGTAACGGTACTATTGGAGGCCGTGCCTGCTGCGGGGTATAAATTCTCTAAGTGGGCTGATGGTAATATGGAGAACCCGAGAGAATACAAGGTGACTGCCGATGCGACAGGTCTCACGCCCGAATTTGTCGGCAAGCCCGAGGCCTCTTTCGCCTTGGCGAGAAACATCTCCGCTTACAATGGTGTGGCGCAGACTGTATCTGTAACGGGTGAGGGTAACGAGCAGTGCCAGATCACCTTCTTCTTCGATCGAGCATGTACACAACCGGCTATCTTGAAAAATGCCGGTACGTATTACGTCCGTGTATACCGTCTAGAGGATGATGTCTATCAAGCGTATGAGAAGACCTTTGAATACACAATTGAGCAGGCTGACGCAAAGGTGGTATGGCCTACCGCATCCGCTATCTTGTCCGGGCATGCGTTGGCAGAGTCTGTCTTACAAGGTGGCCACGCCGGTATCGTTGCCGGAACGTTCGCTTGGAATGATCCGGAAGTCGTGATGACGGCCGGGGGCGACAAAGAAGTGATCTTCACGCCGACTGATCCGAACTATAAGCCGCAGAGTTCTCAGGTGAAAGTAACGGTTGTTTCCTCTGTTTCCTCCTCTACGGATCCCGAGAATCCGGTGACTCCGGTTGATCCGGTTGATCCGGAGAATCCAGAAGGGCCGGACACGCCGACTGGCGTAGAATCCATTGAGGAAGACGCTGTTTTGTATGCCGCGAATCTTTCTATTTTAGCGAATATGCCTAAGTCGGTTACGCTGACGGTGATTGATGTGGCCGGTATTATCGTTTATAAGGAAACGGTAGCGGGCGAGGTGATGATACCCGTAAGCCATGCGGGAGTCTACTTTGTTCGTTGCGAGGCCGCCAGCGAGGTGTTCGTGAAGAAGATCGTAGTTCATTGATATCCTCGATGCCCATCGTAATATGACTACAATGGGCATTGTAAACATTTTATACTGCCCATCGTAACAACCTAACGATGGGCAGTGTTATTTCGTAAGGCATATGGTTGTTTGGCTTATAGTTTGTAATAAATAATGGATAAAAACTTCGAATTATATTTGGTGGTATCAAAAAAGGCCGTATCTTTGCAACGTTGAAACAAAAACAATAAAGACAAGAACAATGACACGCAACTTGCAAAATAGTCTCATTATTTCTCTAAACATTATTCTACTCTGGGAACGGGATAGGAAGTGAGACTGTATGCTTTGCGAGCATTACGATAGATGAAAGAGCCTTTCTCACTTCCTTGTGAGAGAGGCTTTTTTAGTTAGTATAGGATATTAGTAAATTAAGAATATAAGATTATGTCAGACAGATTATTTATTTTCGACACCACCTTACGTGATGGTGAACAGGTTCCGGGATGCCAGTTGAATACAGTGGAAAAGATTCAAGTAGCTAAGGCATTGGAACAGCTAGGTGTTGATGTGATCGAGGCTGGTTTCCCTGTCTCCAGTCCCGGGGATTTTAAGAGTGTGGTTGAGATCTCAAAGGCCGTGACTTGGCCGACCATCTGTGCCTTGACCCGTGCGGTGGAGAAAGATATCGACGTGGCAGCCGAGGCGTTGAAATTCGCTAAGCGAGGACGTATTCATACGGGTATCGGTACTTCTGATTCTCATATCAAATACAAGTTTAACTCAACGAGAGAGGAGATTATAGAGCGTGCGATCGCCGCCACGAAATACGCTAAAAAGTACGTGGAGGACGTAGAATTCTACTGTGAGGATGCCGGGCGTACGGATAATGAATATCTGGCCCGTGTCGTGGAGGCCGTGATCAAGGCCGGGGCTACCGTAGTGAATATCCCGGATACGACAGGATATTGCTTGCCGGATGAGTACGGGGCGAAGATTAAGTATCTGATGGAACATGTGGATGGCGTACATAACGCTATTCTTTCCACTCATTGCCATAATGACTTGGGCATGGCTACCGCGAATACCGTACAAGGCGTGTTGAACGGAGCCCGTCAGGTGGAGGTAACCGTAAACGGTATCGGTGAGCGTGCGGGTAACACGTCATTGGAAGAAGTCGCCATGGTTTTCAAGAGCCATAAAGAACGTGATATCATCACCAATATCACGACGAATAAGATCTATAGTACGAGCCGTATGGTTTCTAGCTTGATGAATATGCCGGTACAACCGAATAAAGCTATTGTCGGACGTAACGCGTTCGCTCACTCCTCCGGTATCCACCAAGATGGCGTTTTGAAGAATGCGCAAACCTACGAGATCATCGATCCGAAGGATGTGGGTATCGATGATAATGCGATCGTATTGACTGCTCGTAGCGGTCGTGCGGCGTTGAAGCATCGCTTGCATGTTTTAGGTGTGGATCTGGAGCAGGAGAAATTGGACAAGGTGTATGATGAGTTCTTGAAACTGGCCGATCGTAAGAAAGATATTAATGATGATGATGTTTTGATGTTGGTCGGAAAGGATCGTACGGCCACCCACCGTATTAAATTGGAATATTTACAGGTAACTAGTGGCGTTGGAGTACAATCAGTCGCAAGTATTTGTTTAAATTTGTCGGGAGTAAGAAAATACGAGGCCGCGGCTGGTAACGGTCCGGTTGATGCGGGTATCAAGGCGGTGAAAAAAGCCATTAGTAATAGTGACATGACGATTCAGGAATTCTTGATTCAAGCCATTAATAAAGGTAGCGATGATACGGGTAAGGTACATATGCAGGTAGAGTATAATGGGGCTACCTATTATGGGTTCTCCGCGAATACCGATATTATCGCCGCTTCGGTGGAGGCTTTCGTGGACGCCATCAATAAGTTTATAGTAGACTAAAAATAGACAAGACAATGAGCAAGACATTATTTGAGAAAATCTGGGACAAACACGTGGTGGACACGTTGCCCGACGGAACCATACAATTGTATATCGACCGTCTGTATTGTCATGAGGTGACTAGCCCGCAGGCTTTCGCCGGATTACGTGCACGTGGATTGAAGCCCTTCCGTCCCGCGCAAATCACTTGTATGCCGGACCACAATATCCCGACATTGAACCAAGATAAGCCTATCGAGGACCCTATATCCAAGAATCAAGTGGATACCTTGGAAGAGAATGCGAAGTATTTCGGCTTGACGTATTACGGTCTTCAACATCCGAAGAATGGTATCATCCATGTGGTAGGTCCGGAGACAGGCTTGACGCAGCCGGGTATGACGATCGTTTGTGGCGACTCCCATACTTCTACGCACGGTGCCATGGGCGCTATCGCCTTCGGTATCGGTACGAGCGAGGTGGAGATGACCTTGGCTACCCAATGTATCATGCAGCGTAAGCCGAAAACGATGCGTATCACGATCGATGGTGTACGTAAACCGGGCGTTACGGCGAAGGACTTTGCCTTATACATTATTAGTAAGATGAGTACCAGCGGTGCTACGGGCTATTTCGTGGAGTACGCCGGCGAGGCGATCCGTAATACGACCATGGAGGAACGTCTGACGATCTGCAATCTTTCGATCGAGATGGGTGCCCGTGGTGGTATGATCGCTCCGGACGATGTTACTTTCGATTATTTGAAAGACCGTGAGTTCGCCCCAAGAGGCGAGGAATGGGAGCGGAAGGTGAGCGAGTGGCGTCAGCTGTATAGTGATCCGGACGCTAAGTTCGATAAGGAGATCGTTTTTCACGCCGAGGATATCGACCCGATGGTTACGTACGGTACGAACCCGGGCATGGGTATGAGTATCAGCAAAGATATCCCCTCCTTAGAAAGCGTGCCCGAGGCAGGCCGTATCTCTTATAAGAAGTCTTTGGATTATATGGGCTTCAAGGCAGGCGAGTCTATGTTGGGTAAGAAAGTGGATTATGTCTTTTTAGGTAGCTGTACGAATGGCCGTATCGAGGATTTCCGTGCTTTCGCCTCTTTGGTGAAAGGAAAGAAGAAAGCGGATGATGTAACGGTTTGGCTGGTTCCCGGCAGTTGGCAGGTAGAACGGGAGATTCGTGCCGAGGGGATCGACAAGGTTTTGGCCGAGGCCGGCTTCGTCCTTCGTCAACCGGGATGTTCCGCTTGTCTGGCGATGAATGAGGATAAGGTTCCGGCGGGTAAATACGCAGTCTCCACTTCCAACCGTAATTTCGAGGGTCGCCAAGGACCGGGTGCTCGCACCATCTTGGCGGGGCCGCTTGTGGCCGCCGCCGCCGCTGTGACCGGTAAGATCACGGATCCGAGAGAACTGATGTAAAGACGAATCTAATAAAGTAGCATAAGATGAAAACAAAATTCAATATAATCACAAGCACTTGCGTGCCTCTTCCTTTAGAGAACGTGGATACCGACCAGATTATCCCAGCCCGCTTTTTGAAAGCGACTACCAAGGAAGGGTTCGGCGAGAACTTATTCCGGGATTGGCGATATGATAAGGAAGGTAATAAGATCGAATCGTTCGTCTTGAACGATCCTACGTATAGCGGAAAGATATTGGTAGCGGGAAAGAACTTCGGTTCCGGTTCCAGCCGTGAGCATGCGGCTTGGGCGATCGCCGATTACGGTTTCCGTGTCGTGGTCTCCAGTTTCTTCGCCGATATCCATAAAAACAACGAGTTGAACAACTTCGTGCTGCCGGTTGTTGTGACTGAAGAGTTCCTCGCTGAATTGTTCGATTCGATTTACAAGGACCCGAAAACTGAGGTCGAGGTAAATCTACCGGAGCAAACGATCACGAACAAGGCTACGGGCAAAAGCGAGCATTTCGAGATCAACGCCTATAAAAAGGATTGCCTGATCAACGGATTGGACGATATCGACTATTTACTGGCAAATAAATCAAAGATAGAAGCCTTCGAGGCAGCACGCTGATTATGATAGAAATAATGGATACAACCCTCAGAGATGGGGAGCAAACTTCGGGCGTCTCCTTCGCCGCTCACGAGAAGCTCAGCATAGCGCAAGTGCTGCTGAGCGACTTAGGCGTGAACCGGGTGGAGATCGCCTCCGCCCGTGTGTCGGACGGAGAGTTTGAGGCCGTGAAGCGTGTAGCCGCTTGGGCCGCCCGTTCCGGAAACCTAGACAAATTGGAGGTCTTGGGTTTCGTGGATGGTACGGTCTCTCTCGACTGGATTGAATCCGCAGGTTGCCGTGTCGTGAACTTGCTTTGCAAGGGCTCTTATAAGCATGTCACCGAACAGCTTCGAAAGACTCCCGAGCAACACGTTGACGATATTCGTACGGTCGTATTGGAAGCGGCGAAACGGAAGATCGACGTGAATATCTATTTGGAGGACTGGTCGAACGGTATCAAGCATTCCCCGGATTACGTATTCTTGGTAATCGATGCGTTGAAAGGACTTCCGATCCGCCGTTTCATGCTCCCGGATACCTTGGGAGTCTTGAATCCCGGAAATACCTACGAGTATTGCAAGATGATGGTGGACCGTTACCCTGATTTACGGTTTGACTTCCATGCGCATAACGACTATGATCTTGCCGTCGCGAATGTATATTCCGCCATCCGTGCGGGTATCAAGGGAATCCATACGACCGTGAACGGTTTGGGCGAGCGTGCGGGTAACGCTCCCTTGAGCAGCGTACTTGCCGTTATCAAGGACCAGTTGGGAGAGGAGACGAACTTGAGGGAGGAAAAGATAAACAAGGCCAGTCGTTTGGTCGAGACCTATTCGGGGGTGCATATCCCGCCCAATAAGCCGATTATCGGAGAGCATGTGTTTACGCAGTGCGCCGGTGTTCACGCAGACGGTGATAGCAAGAATAACCTGTATTGCAACGACTTGCTTCCTGAACGTTTCGGACGGGTTCGCGAGTACGCTTTGGGCAAGACCTCCGGAAAAGCGAATATCCGTAAGAATCTGGAAGCGCTCGGTATCGACATGGATGAGGGCTCGATGCGTAAGGTTACGGAGCGGATCATTGAGCTGGGCGATAAGAAAGAAATGGTTACCCCGGAGGATCTTCCTTATATTATCAGCGATGTGCTTCATCATGATAACGCGCTGGAGGATCAGAAAATACGGATCTTGAACTATTCCTTATCCTTGGCCCAAGGGTTGAAACCGGTAGCTACCTTAAAGATCGAGATCAATGGCGAGGCTTACGAGGAATCGGCTTCCGGTGATGGACAATACGACGCTTTCGTTCGTGCCCTACGCCGGATTTATTCCCGTTTGAACCGCCCGTTCCCGATGTTGACGAACTATTCGGTATCCATCCCGCCGGGAGGACGTACGGATGCGTTCGTGCAGACGGTCATCAGCTGGAATTATGCCGGGGTCGATTTCAAGACTCGTGGTCTGGACGCTGATCAGACCGAGGCGGCGATCAAGGCGACATTGAAGATGCTGAACAAGATAGAGGATTAATAATTAAAAAAGTAAAGGGTATGAAAAAGTTGACTATTGCGCTTGTAGCGCACGACAATCGTAAGGCGGAAATGGTAGAATGGGCGGTACATAACGCTGAGTTCTTGTCTCACCACCATATTGTTTGTACGGGTACGACCGGAAATTTGGTTCGTAAAGCTCTCGAGGAAAAAGGGGTGAACGCGGATATTGCTTGCATGCATTCCGGTCCGATGGGAGGCGATGCTGAGATTGCCGCTATGGTTGTCCGTAAGGAGATCGATTTGGCGGTCTTTTTGATAGACGACTTGAATCCGCAACCGCACGAGGCCGACATCCAGATGTTGCTTCGCCAGTGCCGTGTTCATAACGTACCTATCGCTTGTAACCGTTATAGCGCCGACTTGATGATTACAAGTACCCTGTGGGATGATGACACGTATTTCCCCACGGAGCCTAAGTATGTACATTTTAACAGAGAATAATAACAAACATTTACGATGAAACTGAATATAGCAGTACTTCCCGGAGACGGGATCGGACCAGAGATTTCCGTGCAAGGCGTGGAGGTAATGAGTGCCGTTTGTGAGAAATTTGGACATGAGGTTCACTATGAGTATGCCCTTTGTGGCGCTGACGCGATCGATAAGGTAGGTGATCCTTTCCCGGAGGAGACCTATCGGATTTGTAAGGATGCCGACGCTGTTCTTTTTTCGGCCGTGGGCGATCCTAAGTTTGATAATGATCCGACAGCGAAAGTACGCCCGGAACAAGGTCTTTTGGCGATGCGTAAGAAGTTGGGCCTGTTCGCTAATATCCGTCCGGTGCAGACCTTCAAATGCTTATTGCATAAATCGCCGTTGCGTGCCGAATTGGTGGATGGCGCGGATTTCTTATGTATCCGTGAGTTGACCGGTGGTATGTATTTCGGTGAGAAATATCAAGACAACGATAAGGCATACGATACGAATATGTATACCCGCCCGGAAATCGAGCGTATCTTGAAAGTGGGCTTCGAGTATGCGATGAAACGGAATAAGCACCTGACGGTTGTTGACAAGGCGAACGTACTTGCCTCTTCCCGTCTATGGCGCCAGATCGCTCAAGAGATGGCTCCTAGCTATCCGGAAGTAACGACAGACTATATGTATGTGGACAACGCCGCTATGCGTATGATCCAAGAGCCGAAATTCTTCGATGTAATGGTAACCGAGAATACGTTTGGTGATATCTTGACGGACGAGGGTTCTTGCATCAGCGGCTCTATGGGCTTGCTGCCTTCCGCTTCTACCGGAGAGAGCACACCGGTTTTCGAGCCGATCCATGGCTCTTGGCCGCAGGCGAAAGGGCTGAATATCGCGAACCCCTTGGCGCAAATTCTTTCAGTAGCGATGTTATTCGAGTATTTCGACCTCAAAGAAGAGGGAGCCTTGATCCGTGAAGCCGTAGACGCTTCCCTTGATGCGAATGTCCGTACGCCGGAAATCCAAGTGGAAGGTGGAGCGAAATATGGAACGAAAGAAGTGGGTAGTTGGATTGTCAATTATATCACGGAAAAGTAGTATAAATAGGCCGATTTCGCACCAGTAGTGGCGCAGGCTCACACGTATAGTGGCATCGGCTCACGCAAGTAGTGACGTAGGCCAATGCCACTACTCGCGTGAGCCGATGCCACTATACGTATAAAAACAGCCTTAACGAGCCATCTTCATCAACTCGTCGATAGTCGTTTTATCATATCCCATATCCTCAGCTTTCTTGAAGTCTAAGGCGGCCGATGCCTTCTCATATTGGGCGAGTTTTACTTTGCCTCGCAATACATATAAAGCGGCTGTCGGGGTACTTTCCACGAAAACACGATTGATATCAGCCATAGCCCGGGCGTTCTTGCCCATCATGAAGTATAGATCGGCACGGCCTTCGTATAAGATCCATTCACGGGGCATCTCGCTGATCAAGTAATTAAAGATGCGTTCGCTCTCATCGTAATTCCCCCGTAGCTTTTCGAGAATCGCGTGTCCCAGACGTCCTTTCACGGATTTCTCGTTTACTTCTAATATCTTATCGAAATCCTGCTCGGCCAACAGATAGTTCTTATGTTGCAAATGAAGCATCGCCCTGCAATATAACGCCTCTTGATGATGGGGGTTCAAGATTAGCAGGGCGTTGTAATCGTTCATCGCTTTTTCGATCTCACCCATTTCCGTATATAAGCCGGCACGATTTTCCAGTATGGCCTCATTATTCGGATGACGGCTTAGGGCGGCGGTATAGGAGAGAAGGGCATCTTCCAGTTTCCCTTGTCTACGCTGTATCGTCCCGAGATTCATGAGCAAGGCGTAGTTATTGGGGTTGCCCGGTTCAAGGCGCATGGCGGCTCGTAGGCTCTCTTCGGCGGAGACTAAGTCGTTCTTGTCCAAGAAGTCAAAACTTTTCTCGACAAACTTCTCGTATGTCTGAGCGTGGCCATAGCCTATTGAAAGGAAAAGGGCGGCGAGTATCGCAAGGATTTTCATGCTGTCGAATTTAACGTGTTATTTGATTGATCGCAAAGCTACGTAATTATTTCATGGTTTTACCAGATTAAAAAAACTTTATACCTTTGCTACATTTCATAATATTTTGGAAGATCAGATTGTTATATAATTAATAGATTAATTAAAATAGAAGAGATATGGTATTATTAGCAGCTGTAGAAGCGAGTTCTAAATTAGAGGAAGCTATCAGATCCTTGGTTGAGCATGGCTCCCAATTGGGTTTTACGATTATTAAAGCCCTTATTGTCTTCTTGGTGGGACGATTGGTTATAAACTTACTTAATAAACTGGTTCGGAAGATATTGAGCAAACGGGATATCGATCCTTCTGTCAAGACTTTTGTCGGCAGTTTGGTGAATGTCAGTTTAACCATTTTATTGATTATTTCAGTCGTAGGGGCGTTAGGCGTTCAAACTACGTCGTTTGCCGCCTTGTTGGCTTCCGCCGGTGTCGCTGTCGGTATGGCATTGAGCGGTAACCTGTCAAACTTTGCCGGTGGATTGATCATCCTTCTTTTCAAGCCTTATAAGGTGGGTGATTATATTGAGGCGCAGGGCGTTGGCGGTACCGTGAAAGAGGTCCAGATGTTCCATACCGTATTAGGTACGGTTGATAATAAGGTCATTTATATACCGAACGGCTCTTTGAGCAGTGGCGTTGTGACTAATTTCAGTAACCAGACGACTCGCCGTGTAGACTGGACTTTTGGCGTGGAATACGGCAGCGATTATGAGAAAGTAAAGCAAGTGATAGAGTCTGTATTAGCGAAGGATTCCCGCATCTTGTCCGAGCCGGCCGCTCCGTTTATTGCTTTGACAGCCTTGGCGGACAGCAGCGTAAACGTGGTGGTACGTGTTTGGGTAAACAGTTCCGACTATTGGGGTGTGTATTTCGATATTAACAAGAATATCTATGCGACCTTCAATGAGGTAGGTATCGGTTTCCCGTTCCCGCAACTTACCGTACATCAAGCGAAGGATTGAAGTTTGTGATAATCTATGATTTGTCCTTAAAAGGAATCTCTTTGTTCAAAAATCTTTGAGTTTCGTTAGATGTGCGATTATTTTATAGATGGTTGAACAAAAAGATTTATCTTTGTGAACCACAAATTAGAGATTAGACACAGAGTGTATACGATATTACGGAACTTTATTTTATTACTTTAGTATTTTTATTTGATTATATTTAAGTAGAATGATTTAAGGCTCATCCTTATAGATTAAGGGTGGGCCTCGTTTTTATAGTAATGTGTAGAGATTCCACACTTTCGTGGGGAAATTTTCCACGCTCCACGGTTTATTCCACATTTTGGCAACCACATGATTGGTTCTTCGCTTTGGGTTAATTGTCGGATTTACAACTTATTATTCTCTGGTTGTTTTTTAGGGTGAGTTTTGGCACGGAGATTGCACCCTATAGTGCGAATTTATGATGTAAGAGAAAAAATGTTTAGGTATTTAGGTTTTTAAGGTATGAAAAAGATTGTTTACGGGGTTATTGTCGTTTTATGTGGCTTATTTATTGCCCCTGATGTAGAAGCGCAAGCCGGGATGGTCGGTAGCGCTAAGGAAACAGTGGCACAGGATAAATTTTATCCGATCGAGGTAACTGATATGCCCCAAGTATTGCGTGATGCGGTAAATACTTCCTATGAGGGATGTATGGTGAAATCAGTTGAGGTGTCAAACAATAGCACGTTTGTGAAGTATAAGGTAGTATTACTTTCCAGAAATGGTAAGATATATAAGGTTTATTTCGATGACAGAGGTCATGTCGTAAAAGAACATGCTTATTTCGAGTAAGCCTGTGAAGATATTTATTGAGTAGATTAGATTTCCAGCCGTTTTGCCTGTGAAGGTGGAGCGGTTTTTCTCCAAAATATATAGTTTCATGATATTACTATATAAATACACTGTTTACATTTTTAGTAGTATAGTCGTCCTGTTCGTGAGAATAGGACGATTTTTGTTATAAGACGCTAAATTGATTGTTAATCTCATACCCCCTCAAAACCTTTTCTAAACAACCCCTGTTTAGACTGTGATTAATAAATAAAATCTATTTGATTATGGACAAAAAATGTACTCTTATTGCTGCGGCCCTGATGGTTGCGGGCGTATTCTCGGCTAATGCTCAGTCGAGTACGACCGTTCCGGAGGCTCAGTGGAAAGCCGGTAACTATTATTATTTAAAGACAGGTTCTTCCGTTTTGTCTTTAAGTGGTGAGAAAGCCGACTCAGTAATTGTTAAAACTTTGGCGTCAGACGCTACCAAAGCCGCTATTGATTCTGCCTTGTGGCAAATCACGAATGCGGGCACGACTCCTGCTGGTCCTGTGTATCAATTCAAGAACAAGAAGACACAGGCCGTTTTGTCGTTTGCGGCTTCATCTACGGCAAAACCTGTTATCACATCGGGCGTGAATCAGTGGACATTCTCTGACGCTGCCGGTGGTAGCGCTATTCAGGCTTATTACGGAAACAATCAAATCTTGGCGTTGGATGTAGCTGGGACAGACTTGAGTTTAGGTTCTTCTGCCTCTTCTACGAAATTTACCGTAGAGGCTCCTAGCGACGCTATGTATTTGAGCGCAAGTGAGCTGGGGGATGGTTTCCAAGTCTTTCAATTGACGTTTGGAGGAAATTATCAAGGAAATATCTTCGAGGGTAAGAACTTGATAGCGAAGAATACGGCGGCTCCCGCTACAGGCGCTGTTGCGAACGCTAAATATGTGACCTTGCAGATCCAAGGTGACCAAGTATTTAGTGATGGTAAAGCAAAATACTTAGGTGTCGATACATTGAAGAATGTGATAGCCGGTGCTACCGGTGTATATGGGGCTAAGTTTACGGCTGACTCCACCTATGCCGCTAGTGGCTTGCATACACTGGGTAACGCTGATTTCCAGAAATTCTATTTTACGATCAACTTGAAGAATGATGCTTTGGCTATGTACGCCGCTGCCGCTCCGACCGTGAACGCAAGTCCGATGACCTCCGTTCCGAACGTACGTGTCGTATATGCCAGCGTAATCGAGACGAAAGCCTTGACCGTATCTGACTTGCAGTCCGGCTCTACTCAACCTGCTCAAGGAGCCGCTCCTGTTATTACCGTAACGAAGGGAACTCCTTCTACGATCGCTACAGGTACAGGCGTATACTTCTTGAAGAGCGCGAGCAAGGGCGATAAGGGCGGACAATACGCTGTCGCTTACGATAAGAGTGCCGCTTCCGATAAGTTGGTAACCGCGGCAGGTTTCAAACCTTCCATTTATCAACCGAAGGGACAATGGTATATCAAGGAAAACAACGGAATGTATTCGGTTGTAGACCGTAATACGAATACGACTATTATTTCTAACGAGGAGATCTTCGCCGTTCAAGGTATGGCCAATACCTATACATTTGGGGGTAGCACCGATTCTATTACGGTGGAATATCAAGCGAATGTGGATTTAAAGGATAAGTTCTTGGGTACTCGTCACTTCTCTGCGGAGGAACTCGCCGATAATGGTTATGTATTGAACTTAATCTCCGGTACTCCGGGCGTAGACGATCTGTATGCGTTTACTTCAGATTCTGTATTGATGATTAAATCTGGTGACGCAGCGAACGCAGCCGCTCTTCGTATCGTGGTTAGCCAAGATTCCGTACAGAATGTAACGGATGGTTTAGGTGCCCGTGCTTTAGGTGATACCTTGTATCATGCGACTTATATGTTGAAAGAACGTTTCAGCAATGATTTGGTTGCCAGCGAGAATGGTGGACCGTTGAAATTATCTGATTATACCGCTCCGTTGGAATTCGTATTCAATACGGCTACGACCGGTGGCAAATACCAGATGGCTACAAGGGTAGGCGCGACCACTCAATATGTCTTTATGAACGTGAATACGGCGAACCTGATCCTTTCCGATAAGGTTAACTACTTCGACTTTGTCGCTGTAGAGGCTCCGGAGTACGCTTCTATCGACGATTCTCACAAACGTTTCGGTACGAATGGCAAGTTCTTGACGATGAATCCGCTGAATTTCTTTGCCGAAGTGAAGAACGAAGGCCAAGATATCTTGAAGTCAACTTATGAGACTGACAACTTCTCTTTGTGGGTTCAAGAAGCCGATACCGTGATCGCTGGTAAACCGTTGTATTTCATCACGACATCGATCTATACGCCGGAGACAACTACCAAAGCTGTTTCTCCTCGCTACTATATGGTATCCTTGCGGGATTCTAACGAGACATTCGTTAGCAATGGCGCTACTTACTACCGTGTAGGCTTCAGCGATAAAGCGAATATCGTTCCGTCTTTGGATAACAACGCTTTGTTCGCCTTCAAGACAACTCAGGATGGTGGTTACTTATTGGAGAACCAGAAAGAGCTGAATCGCACCGTGGCCGCAGGCGAGTTGAAGACTCCTTATGTAGGTGTGGTAAACAATGTTGTGGTAATGTCTAATGTTGGCGTTCCATTCACGATCGAGAATGCTCCGACTCCGGTTTCCAACGAACAATTGGAAGAGGTTGCCAGCTTCACGGTAATTGCTGGCGAGGCTAGCGTTACGGTCTTGAACGCGGCAGGCAAGACGGTTACATTGTCTAACATCTTAGGTCAGACCACCGCTTCCGCTATCGCTTCTTCAGATAACTTCGTGATGCCGGCATCGAAAGGTATCGTGGTAGTTTCCGTTGATGGCGAGACCGCCCAGAAGGTCGTCGTTAAATGATGAATAACTGATAGTGGATATCAGTCTGTATACTAACGCCGGGATTCCTACTGTATGGTAGGGGTCCCGGTGCTTTGTTTATAGGTAGGCCATTTGTATGGAGGGATTCTACTCCTCCAGTTTATTCTTTAGATAAGCGATCTTCTTCTCTGATTTCTCTTTCAAGGTGTTCATGCTCTTGATATCGCTTAATACGGTGGCGAGGTTGAAGGTGTTGACGATCGCTTTCTTGTCGGCGTCCGCCATATATATAATGTAAGGCTTGCCTCCTGTGTATTCCACCTTGATCCGCTCTTTCTCGTTATCGTAGATGAACTTGACGGCATCGACGCAGTGCTCCCCCTTGTAGGTCACTACCTCCGTGGTGCTTCCCATATCCTTGAAGCGGTAATTCAGTCCGCCGTCGTACGGGATGGAAGCGGTCTCGGCGAATTGGCCGTCTTTCAGGCTCAGCTTGATTCCCGTATGCTCGATGGGGCGTCCGCCGTAATATACGCTGGCCAGATACATCTCGCCCTCCTCGTTCACGCCGCAACGTACGTAACAACGTTGCACGTTGCGCTCGATCGTCTGCTGTTTCCAGATATAATTGCCGATTTCCTCGTAAACGGAATCCTTCTCGAAAGCGAAGCCTTTCTTCAATCCCTCTACTTCCTCCAGCTTGATAGGGAGTAAGCTGTCGCAGAAAGCGATGTTGCGCTCCGCCTCCTTTACTTCTACTTGGCGCATAAGCGTTAATCCTTGCTTCAGTACCTTTACTTCCTTGGGATAGAGCGCCCGGATACTGTCTATCTCGTTCTTCGCCCCGAAAAACTCGTTATTCTCGTACATGGCCCGGGCCTTGTCCAAACGGGCCTGAGCTGCTTTCTCATCTCCGTTACAGCCCGTTAAAATGGCGGCAATGAGCGTTATACAGATCGCTAACTTTTTCATATCTTTCTCGTTCAATGTATTTGATACCGCAAAAGTACATGAAATTTGATTATCTTTGCGCTCTTTATTGGATTTGGAATACATAAATATGTATATAAACGAGGAAGAGATAGTAAATCATATATCCGCGAAGCCTTTCCATTTGATATCGGAGGCGGCGGAAGAGCTAGGTGTTGAGGTATATGTAATAGGCGGATATGTGCGGGATATTTTCTTGAACCGCCCATCCAAGGATATAGACGTGGTAGCGGTTGGCAGCGGTATCGAGTTGGCCAAACGGGTGGCCAAGAAGATCGGGCGTGGCGCTTATCTTTCCGTCTTCAAGAATTTCGGGACGGCGCAGGTGAAAGCCGGCGATCTGGAGCTGGAATTCGTGGGGGCAAGGAAAGAATCCTACAGCCATGACAGCCGTAAGCCAGTCGTGGAAGACGGCACCTTGGAGGATGACCAGAACCGCCGCGATTTCACGATCAACGCCTTAGCCCTTTGCCTGAATAAGGAGCGTTACGGAGAATTGGTCGATCCCTTCGGCGGGTTGGAGGATATGGACGAGCTTACGATCCGTACGCCTTTAGACCCGGATGTTACTTTCAGCGATGATCCGCTCCGGATGATGCGCGCGGTTCGTTTCGCCACTCAATTAGGTTTCTTTATCGATCCCGATACCTTCGACGCCATCATCCGTAACCGGGAGCGTATCTCCATCATCTCCAAGGAGCGTATCGTGGACGAGTTGAACAAGATCGTCCTCTCGCCAAAGCCCTCTATCGGTTTCGACTTGCTGGATAAATGCGGACTGTTGCCATTGATTTTCCCCGAGCTTTGCGCCTTGAAAGGCGTGGAGACCAAGGAGGGGATCGGGCATAAGGATAATTTCGCCCATACCTTGATGGTGCTGGATCGTTTGAGCAAGACTTCCGATAATCTATGGCTGCGTTGGAGCGCCCTCTTCCACGATATCGCCAAGCCTGCCACGAAGCGTTTCGACCCTCGCTTGGGATGGACGTTCCATAATCATAATTTTATCGGCGAGCGGATGATCCCCGGTATTTTTAGGAAGATGAAACTCCCGATGAACGAGAAGATGAAGTACGTGCAGAAGATGGTAAGCCTGCATATGCGTCCGATCGCCTTGTCGGACGATGAGGTGACGGATTCGGCGATCCGCCGTCTGCTGTTTGACGCGGGAGATGATATCGACGATTTGATGAAACTGTGCGAGGCCGATATCACGAGCAAGAACCCGGAGAAGGTTCGCCGTTTTTTGAACAACTTTCGAAAGGTGCGCGAGAAGCTGGCCGATATAGAGGAAAAAGACCGTGTCCGTAACTTCCAGCCTCCGGTATCCGGCGAGGAGATCATGGAGACGTTTGGCTTGGCTCCCTCCAAGCCTGTCGGCGTGCTGAAAGAGGCGATCAAGAACGCCATCCTCGACGGCGTGATCCCGAACGAGTATGAGGCGGCCCGGCAGTTCCTAATACAACGTGCGGAGAAGATGGGGCTGAAGCCGATTCTGTGATCCGGGTATAGTCACAAGGCCCAGCCGTACAGTTGGCCCAGTCCCCTGTACGAAGTACTGCGGTACTTCCTAGAGGGTACTGTAGTACTTCGTACAGAGTACACTGTCTAAGAATTTAATCGCTCTACCGCTTTCACGCCGTTTACCGCCTTGATCTTTTTCGTCAGCAAGTTTAACGCGGTCGTATCTCTTACCAATACGGTAAAGTTCCCTTGGAATAATCCGTCTACCGAGTTGATGTTTAAGGAGCGAAGCGTGACGTTCGATTCCTTTCCGATCACGGAGGTGATGTTGGTGACGATCGCTATATCGTCCCGTCCGATCACCCGCAGCGTAACCGTATAGCCATTGTCTCCCTTGCCGCTCCATTTCGCGCGGATGATCCGGTACCCGAAGCGGCTGAACATCTCTTGGGCGTTCGGGCAATCCATACGGTGGATCTTGATACCTTGCGTGGAGACGAAACCGAAAACCTCGTCGCCATAAATCGGGTTGCAGCATTTGGCGAGTTTATATTCGATACCCGTCAGGTTCTTGTCGATCACCAAGACATCCTTGTTCGTCGATATCTCCTCCACCGGAGTCGTGGTCACGAATTCCTCCGCGCTACGCACCTCGGTGCGCTCGTTCGTCTCCGTCTCCTTGCGGAAAGCCTCCAGATATTCGTCGATTACTTGGTTGGGATCGAGGCGTTCCTCGGCGATCTCGATGTAGAAGTCCGTGACGGTCTTGAATCCTTTCTTCTTGATATAGCGCATCATGGTTGGCTCGTCCATGTCGATCTTCCGGTTCTTGAAGCGGCGCTGCAACATCTCCTTGGCGAATTCCACGGCCTTCACGGTCTCCTCCTTCAAGGCCTGCTTGATCTTCACACGGGCCTTGGAGGTGACGACGAAGTTCAGCCAATCCCGCTTCGGGCTTTGGGCGGGCGACGTGATGACGGATACGCTATCGCCGTTGTTCAAGGTGTATTTGATCGGAACGTTCTTACCGTTCACTTTCGCCGACACGCATTTGCTTCCTAGCTTCGTGTGGATGGCAAAGGCGAAATCGAGGACCGTCGCTCCCTTGGCCAGCTTGATAAGCTCGCCGGTAGGCGTGAAGACGTAGATCTCATCCTTATATAGATCCATCTTGAAATCCTGCATCAAGTCGAGCGGATTATTCTCCTTGGCCTCCAAGGCGGCACGTACGGTATTCAAGAACTCGTCTAGCCCGCTCTCCGCTTTCACGCCCTTGTATTTCCAATGCGCCGCTAGGCCTCGCTCGGCGATCTCATCCATTCGCCTCGTACGGATCTGCACCTCTACCCATTTGTTTTGCGGCCCCATAACCGTGATGTGCAAGCTCTCGTAACCATTGCTCTTCGGGATAGAGATCCAGTCCTTCATACGCTTCGGGTTGGGCTGGTACATATCGGTGACGATGGAGTAGACTTGCCAGCATTCCGAGCGTTCCTTCTCCAGCGGCGTATCCAATACGATCCGGATAGCGAAAAGATCGTAGATACCCTCGAACTCCACCTGCTGCTTTTTCAGCTTGTTATTAATGGAATGTATGGATTTGGTACGTCCCTTGATATCGAACTTGAATCCTGCCGCTGCCAGCTTCCGCTTGATCGGGGCGATGAACTCGGCGATATAAGCGTCGCGGGAGCGTTTCGTCTCATTCAGTTTCCGTTTGATGAAGTCATACTGTTTCCTGTCCGTATATTTCAAGGAAAGGTCTTCCAGCTCGCTCTTGATCGTATATAAACCCAGTCGGTGGGCGAGGGGAGCGTACAAATAAGAGGCCTCGGTAGCCAGCCGGATACGATCATCCTCTTGCATCTGTTTTCCCATACGCATGAGGCAGAGGCGGTCGGCGATCATAAGCAAGATCACACGTACGTCCTCGGCAAACGAGAAAAGCAAATGATGGAAATTCTCCGAGTTGACGGCGGTGTTCCGGGCATACAGGTCGGAGGTCTTCAAGAGGCGACGGATGATCAAGGTCACGTCCGCCCCGAATTTTTGCTCCACTTCCTCTATCGTGATCGCCTTCTTCAATACCGGGCGGTATAATAGGAGGGCGATGACCGAGGTACGTTTCAAGCCAATCTCCAAGGTGGCGATCAAGGCCGTGTCGATATTTCGCAATAAACCGTTGATACCATTCTTATCCCTGCCGTAGCAATCGAGGGCGACAACCCGCTTCATCAGCTCCTTCATCTTCCGAATATCTTCCCTCTCGAGGAAAGAGTAAAGGTTTCGTAACAGGAGCCTGTATTTGGAGAAGAACAGCTTCTTTTCCTCAGACGTAAAGAATCCAATTGTATCCATAGTTATATCATTTTTATTGCCCGGTTGAGGACTAACCGCAAAACATGCTGTAAAAATACTTTTTTCTATGGAATTTCAACACGTATCTTGCGGTTATTTTATACATTTGCGATACACATAGCGCATAAGTGCCCTGTGGCGTTACTGATGAGATTATTCACATTAAATACTATACTATGTTAAACGCGAACGATTTAGAACAGCTGAAAGCCAAAGGAATCAGCGAAAAACAGATTGAAGAGCAACTCGCTTGCTTCGTAAAAGGTTTCCCTTTCCTTGAGATAGCGGCCTCCGCTTCGGTAGAAAAAGGTATTATGGTAATATCTAAAGAGGAACAGGCTTCTTATATGGATGCTTGGGACGCTTATCTGGCTAAAAACAAGAAAATCGTAAAATTCGTACCTGCCTCCGGCGCCGCTAGCCGTATGTTTAAGAATCTGTACGAGTTCCTTTCAGCGGATTATAAGGAACCGATGAACGCTTTCGAGAAGAAATTCTTTAGCGAGATCGAGAAATTCGCTTTCTATAAGGCTTTGGACAAGAAGTGCGTGGAGAATACAGGGAAAGATATTCCTGCGTTGGTAGCCTTGGGCGAGTACAAGGAGGTGGTATCCAATTTATTGGAGCCGAAAGGCTTGAGTTACGGACAGCTACCGAAAGGCTTGTTGCTTTTCCATAAATATGCCGATACGGTTCGTACGGCGATGGAGGAACATCTGGCCGAAGGTGCCATGTACGCCAAGAATAACGCCGGCGAGGTGAATATCCATTTCACGGTATCTCCGGAGCATCAGGCTTTATTCGAGCAATTGGTTGCCGATAAATCTGGCGAGTACGAGGAGAAGTTCTCTGTGAAATACGATGTCTCTTTCAGTATCCAGAAACCGAGTACCGATACGGTAGCGGCCGCTATGGATAACACGCCGTTCCGCGATAAGAATGATAAGCTGTTGTTCCGTCCGGGTGGACACGGTGCCTTGATCGAGAATTTGAACGATGTGGATGCCGACGTGGTATTTATCAAGAATATAGATAACGTGGTTCCGGATAGCTTCAAATGCTCTACGGTTATCTACAAGAAGGTGATCGCCGGTGTCTTGGTAACATTGCAGGAGAAAGCCTTCAGATATCTGGAACAGATCGAGACCGGCAAATATACCCATGCCGAGGTAGAGGAGATGATCCATTTCTTGCAAGACGACCTATGTATCAAGAACCCGGATACGAGATTGCTGGAGGACGCCGAGTTGATCCTTTATATCAAGAGCAAGCTGCTTCGCCCGTTGCGTGTATGCGGTATGGTGAAGAACGTGGGCGAGCCGGGTGGCGGTCCGTTCCTGGCGGTGAATCCGGACGGTACGGTTTCCTTGCAGGTGCTTGAAAGCTCCCAGATCGATATGAGCGATCCGGCTAAGAAGGCGATGTTTGAGCAAGGTACTCACTTCAATCCAGTAGATTTAGTTTGCGCCGTTAAGAATTATAAGGGAGAGAAATACAACTTGCCGGATTACGTGGATAAGAATACGGGCTTCATCTCTTATAAGAGCAAGGATGGTCGCGAATTGAAAGCGCTGGAATTGCC
Source organism: Parabacteroides sp. CH2-D42-20 (assembly GCF_003670185.1). Classification (NCBI taxonomy): domain Bacteria; kingdom Pseudomonadati; phylum Bacteroidota; class Bacteroidia; order Bacteroidales; family Tannerellaceae; genus Parabacteroides; species Parabacteroides sp. CH2-D42-20. The sequence continues at coordinate 27,913 of NZ_RAYG01000004.1, forward strand.
GGGCTTGTGGAACGGTGCCATGAGCGACTGGAACACGGTATTCGTAGAAGTTCCTATCGAGACATTCAACCCCGTGAAGACGGTGAACGACCTGTTACGCCCCGAACATCAATAAATACCCAGTTGTAGAGACGGGGCACGCCCCGTCTCTACAACTAGATCCTTATATTTTCGGTAATTCCCACGGTGCCCTGTATTCCTTGCACAATAGTTTATCCGCCTCCGTATCATGGAAACTCTTTCCGTCCCAAGACAATTTCTTACCCGTGCGATAGGCTATATTCCCTAATTGGGAGAACTTGGCGATATGTGCTCCGATCTCTACACTTGCGTTGCAATTACGATTCCGACTCTTGATACATTCCAGATGATTCTTTACGTGTAAGTTCAGTCCCCCTTCGCCGTATGAGTTCTTCAATGGAACCGCCTCCATGCGGGCCTGTCCGTTTACTTTTTCCGGAATAACCTCCCAGCCGTCACGATCGATCACCAAGGTACCGTTCTCGCCAACGAATCCTAGGCCATGATTCCGTCCGTAAGCCCCGTCGTCAATACCGATCGCATGATCCCACATAACGGTGAAATCCTTGAATGTATAGATGGTTTGCAATAAGTCCGGGGTCTCGCAAGCGTCATCCGGATAACCAAATTTACCTCCGGAAGCCATGATAGACTCCGGTGCGGTGACGTTCATGCCATACAATGCGTAATCCAGTAGATGCACTCCCCAGTCTGTCATCAAACCTCCCGCGTAATCCCAGAACCAACGGAACGTGAAATGAAAACGGTTCCGGTTGAATGGGCGTCGTGGTGCCGGCCCCAGCCACATATCATAGTCAACACCGGCAGGAACCGCCTCATCCGGCTTTACGGGGATAGAGGGGCACCAACCTTGATAAGAGAATACACGTACGGTGCGTATCTTACCCAGCTGTCCGCTATGTACGAATTGCATGGCGTCCTGCCAGTGCGGGTCGCTTCGTTGCCATTGTCCCACTTGTACAACCCGATTGTATTTCTGGGCCGCACGTACCATTATATTACATTCCTCGATACTATTTCCCAGCGGTTTCTCACAATACACATCCTTCCCGGCTTGGCAAGCGGATACCATTTGCAGACAGTGCCAATGATCGGGAGTTCCTACGATTACGAGATCGATATCCTTATTATCTATCAATTTACGCCAGTCTTTATATAAATGCTTCACTTTTTTCCCGGTGATCTTCTCGGTCTCTGCCGCCCGGTTGTTTAATACGTTCTCGTCGATATCCGACAAGGCGATACACTCTACTTCCGGATTACGAAGGAAAGCTTTCAAGTCTTCGAATCCCATGCCGTTACATCCGATAAGCCCAACGCCTATCTTATCGTTTGCGCCCACACCGGCATTCCCAGCTTTAATGAAAAAAGGACTGATGGTAAGTCCGGCACCGAGCAAGGCGGTCTGCCGGAGAAAATCTCTTCGTGTTGTCATATGGTCTATACAGATTTAAGTATACGCGATATTAGTAGTATTTTATGACAATCGCAAATATATAAACCTCATTCTCTTGGAATCTCGTCATTTCCGTAGGTGTGAGAAAAGGGCATTGTAAAAAAAGTTATTAAAATATATAGGAATACTACGTATCGTATAATAGATTACCTTTGTTCCCCGTTATAGGTACTTGAAAGAGACCTATATGAATAATAGGGAGGTGTGATCCTTTTTCAATATGAATTATAAAGATTTTGAAGTATGAAGGTACAAAGTTTTGTTTTATGCTTTTTATTGACGCTACTCTCCGTCTCTTGTATCCGGGAGGAGGCGCCCAATGCGGAAGCGGATATCTTATCGTGTACGGTAGATGGCGATATATTGAAAGCCGAGCCGGAGATCGACAACGAGTCCGTGACGCTGACCGTGAAAAGTGACGCCGATATTACAAACCTAGCCCCGGTATTCACCTTGACTCCCGGCGCTACTATCAAGCCGGCTAGTGGCACCGCTTTTGATTTTACGACCCCGAGAACCTATACGGTTACTTCCGAGGATGGCCACTGGACGAAGACCTATACGGTACGTTGCATTGTCTCTGGTGTGAGCACGGAATATCATTTCGAGCATATAACGATGGAGCCGAAGAATGAACGTTATCAGATATTCTATGATTTCACGTCGAATGGAGATTCCGTGACATGGGCGAGTGGTAACGCCGGTTTTGGTTTGACGGGTGTGCCCAAGACTCCGTTGGATTATCCCACCATGCAAGACGATAACGGCTATATCGGTAAATGCGCTAAACTGGTCACCCGGAGTACGGGTAGCTTCGGTAGCGGATTCGGTATGCCTATAGCCGCCGGAAATCTCTTTATCGGTACGTTTGATTTGCTGAACGCTATTCCGGACGCAAGGAAAGGCACGAGATTGGGACGTCCTTTCGATCATGTGCCGACTTACTTGAGTGGTTATTATAAATATAAAGCGGGAGAGTCGTATAAAGTGAATGGCGAGGAGGTAAAAGGTAAGAAAGACCAATGTGATATCTACGCCATCTTCTATGAGACGGATGAGAATGTGAAATATTTGGATGGTTTCAACGGGCTGACAAGCCCGAACCTGATATCCGTTGCCCGGATCAGCGATCAGAAAGAGACGGATGAGTGGACGCGTTTCTATATCCCGTTCGTGGCTAAGCCCGGTAAGGTGATCGATAAGGATAAGCTGGCGAAAGGTGGTTATCAGTTATCCATAGTCTTCTCTTCGAGTTTGAAAGGTGATGTCTTCGAGGGAGCGGAAGGTAGCACGCTTTGGATCGATGAGGTTGAGATAATCCAGTCCGGTGAGAACTAAAAAAACAGAGGATATGAAAAGATATATAGTATTAATAGGTATACTGTGCCTGTCGGGTGTCGTTACGTTGAAGGCGCAGCAGGAAAGAAACCAAGGAATCATCTGGTCTTCCCTAAGGGGATTGGAATATACGGTAAAGGCCGGTATCAATATCGGCGGAACCGCTCCGGTGCCATTGCCTCGTGAGATTCGTGCGATAGATAGTTACCGTCCTACGCTTTGTGTCTCCATAGAGGGCGATATCAAGAAATGGTTCGGCGAGAGCAAGGAATGGGGTATGATGATCGGTCTCCGTCTGGAGAATAAAGGTATGGAGACAAAAGCGACGGTTAAGAATTACAGCATGGAGATCATTGGCTCCGGTGGCGAGAAGCTGAAAGGAAACTGGACCGGCGGCGTGCAGACGAAAGTGGAGAACACTTATTTCTCGATACCGGTCGTGGCTCTTTACCAATTGAATAACCGGGTGAGTTTCTCGGCGGGACCATTTGTCTCGTTCGCTACAAACCGGAATTTCTCCGGCTACGTATACGACGGATATCTGCGTGAGATCAATCCTACCGGTACGAAGGTGGAGTTTTCCGGCGACAACCGTGCTTCCTATGATTTCTCGGATAACTTAAGAAAGTTTCAGTGGGGAGCGCAGATCGGTACAGAATGGAAAGCGTTTAAGCACCTTATCGTATACGCTGACTTGACATGGGGATTGAACGATATCTTCCAAAAGAATTTCGATACGATTACCTTCGGGATGTATCCGATCTATCTGAACGTAGGCTTCGGATATGCGTTTTAGGAATTGATATGAATCAAAAAAAGGCTATCCCAGACAAGGATAGCCTTTTTTATTAAAAGATTATTATGGAAATAAATTATTTTTTATAACTTTGGGGCAATAATTCTCAGACCAAGTTACATTTTATCTTATATTATTAACAAAATTACCATGAAAGAAAACACTAAGAAGGGCGTAAGCCGTAGAGAGTTTTTGGGTCTTTCCGCGCTAGGATTGGCTAGTTTAACAATTCTTCCCAGTTGGGCCATTGATGGAGTCCGTATCGCCCCGAGCGATCGAGTCGTTTTAGGTTTTATCGGCCTAGGTCAGCAAGCATTATCAGACTTTAAAGGATTTGCCGCATGTCCGGGCGTACAGGTTGCCGCATGTTGTGACGTGGACACGATGAAAACAGAGCGTTTCAGAAGACGTGTCGCTGAATGGCAAGCCTCAAAGGGAATGAACCAACGTTGTGATCAATATGAGTTTTACGAGGATTTGCTGGAGCGTAAGGATATCGACGCTATAGAAGTTGCTACTCCCGACCATTGGCATGCCTTGGCTACGATCCATTCTTGCCAGTCCGGAAAAGACGTGTATTGCCAGAAACCGTTGGCTTATACGATCGCTGAAGGTTTGGCTATGGTAAAAGCCGTACGCAATAATAAACGTGTGCTTCAAGTAGGTAGCCAGCAACGTTCCAGCAGAGAGTTCCAAGCTGCGATCGATATGGTTCAGAATGGAGCCATCGGTCATATAGAGAAAATATATGCACGTGTAGGTGAGCCTCCTACGCCGCTGAGCTTGCCGGAAATGCCGGTTCCCGCTAATTTGAACTTCAATCAGTGGATGGGTCCGTTGAACGATCCGAAGATCCATTATCATCCCGATTTATGTCCTCCTATTTCTCTGAACCCGGAAGAGAACGAGAAACTATGGGGTGCATGGCGTTGGTATCAAGAGACCGGTAATGGCTATACTGCTGACTGGGGTGCTCATATGTTTGATATCGCCCAAGCTGCTATCGGTATGGATGGCTCTGGTCCGGTTGAGTTTACGCCCAAGGGATACAATGGCACACAATATTCAACTATGCGCTATGCGAATGGTATCGTAATGACTGAACAACCTTATTTGGAGGATAATCCGGATGCGCAGGGTATTAAGTTTATCGGTGATAACGGTTGGATCGAGGTAGCCCGTGGCTACATCAACTGCTCTGATCAGTCTAAGATCCCCTCCGACCTGAAGAACTTGATCGAGAAGCGCCCGAGAATGATGACTCCGGAAGAGCGTAAGAAGATGTATGAGGAATATATGAAGAAGCTGAAAGACAGTAAAAAGAAGGGTAACGATGCGGGTAATTATGAGACTAGTGCTCCGCATATGCAGAACTTCATCGACTGCGTTCGTTCACGTGAGAACCCGATCGCTCCGGTTGAGGTAGGTTGCAGTACGAATACGCTTTGTTGCTTACAGAATATCGCTCGTGAGCTAGGCCGTCCGGTTAAATGGAACCCGGCTACATTAAGCTTCGGTAATGATAAGGAGGCGGCTTCCCACCGTTTGTACTGGTATCAATATCGCAACCCGTATTCATTGCCTTATTTCTGTAAATAAGCCTATTTAAATAGAATGATGTTATGAGTAACAGACGGGATTTCTTAAAAAATATCTCTCTCTTTGCCGCTGGTGGATTGCTGGCTGGTAAAGCCGGTTCCGTAAATGCGGAGAACGCTGCGTTGGGAGTTGTGGATGAGGTCCATGCCGGCAAAGAGATTGGCTTGCAGATCTATTCTTTATCCCAAGAATTATATAAAGGCGACGTGGCCGCTAATCTTCGGAAGGTGAAGGATATGGGATACTCCAAGCTGGAGTTGGCGGGTTATGGTAAAGGCGCTATCGGAGGTGTTCCTATGATGGACTTCAAGAAAATGGCGGAAGACGCTGGCTTGAAGATCATTAGCTCGCACGTGAATCCGGTAGACACATCTATCTCTGACCCTTTTAAGGCTATGATTTTCAAATACTCGAAGGAGGTTACCCCAAAGATCATGGAGTATTGGAAAGCTACGGCTGCCGATCATGCGAAACTAGGCTGTAAATATTTGATCCAGCCGATGATGCCGACGATTACTACGCACGATGAGGCTAAACTTGTTTGCGATATTTTCAATCAGGCCTCGGATGTTATCAAGGCAGAGGGCATCGCCACTGGTTTTGGCTATCATAATCATAATATGGAGTTCAATCGTGTCGCAACGAAAGAGCAACAGGAGAAAGTGAAGGGAAATCCTTTCGCTGCCTTCATGAAAGTCGGAGACCAGATTTATGACTTGATGCTGAAAGATACGGACCCGAGCAAGGTTTACTTCGAGATGGATGTTTATTGGACTGTCATGGGACAAAACGATCCTGTCGAGTATATGCAGAAACATCCGGATCGTATCAAGGTATTACATATCAAGGATCGTGCCGTATTCGGCCAAAGTGGTATGATGAACTTTGAGATGATATTCAAGCAAATGTACGCGAACGGAATCAAAGACTATTTTGTAGAGTTGGAGCAAATGCCGGACGGACGTACTCAATTTGCGGGTGTGAAGGATTGTGCCGACTATTTGATCAAGGCTCCTTTTGTAAAATGAAGTAACAATCGATAGATCGTAAGCCTCGGGGTCAATAGACTCCGGGGCTTTTTTATTAGATGAAAGGCAACATAAACGGGTCTATTTTGTTTTTATAAAAAGAAGTTTATATCGCAAAAATAAAGGAAAGGATGAGTTCTAGGATAAGGAAGATATTGAAACATACGGTGATCGCTGTTTTATCGCTGGCTGTATTGTTCCTAGTTTTGAATCTTTTCCTGACAGGTCGTTTGGAGCGGTACCTGAAAAGAGAACTGATAGAGCGTACGGCGAATGCTACGGATGGTTTTTATCGTCTTTCTTTCGATAAGCTTTCTATTAGCTTCTTCAAGGGAGAGCTAAGGTTAGAGGGTATTTCATTGGAGCCGGACTCTAAGGTCTTTGAACATTGGGCCGCCTTGGATAGCTTGCCCGATACCTATGTAAGTACCCGGATTGAGGTGATAGATTTTAAGGGAATTAATTTGGTATGGCGATGGAATTACCGGCAACTCCATTTCAATACCTTTGAGATCCGCTCGCCGGAGGTTCGTGTATACGGCTCTTCCGGATCAAACCCGTTAGTTTCCGGACTGGCGGCAGATACGGTAGAGCATGCTGAATCGAAGACGTTGTATGAGGTGATCTCTCCATACATAGATGCCCTGAGCGTAAAGACCTTGAACTTGGAAAATGCCAGTATCTCTTATAATGTGGAAAACCAAGTCTCGCCGATTATCTATACGTTGAATAACGTAAGTTTCCATGCGTATGGTTTTATGTTGGATTCTACCTCTTCACGGAGCGGGAAGCTGTTGTATTGCGATAACTTCGATTTTGTCACGAACCAGCCGCAAACCTTGTTGGTAAATAATGATTTTAGGTTGGAGACGGATAGTATATGCCTCAGTACTCAAGATTCCATTATCTATATCCAAAAAATCCAATTGCTTCCGCAAGAATTATTGTGGGGGGAGACCAATCGGAAACCTACGAATTATCTGGAAGGGAAAGTGCAAACCGTAAAGATACAAGGGATTCACTTTAGACGGGAAGATGCCTTGAACTATTTGTCTGCCCGTAATTTTGAGATACAATCTTCGGATATTAAGGTGTATGACTTGACTAGGGAGAAAAAGCTGGCGAATGCCGATGCGGATTCTTTGGTGCAAGCCTTGTCGTTGTATGATGTGATCTCCCCGGTACTACACAGTATATCCGTGGATCAGATACGGATAGAGCGGACTGCCCTTCACTATTCCTTGGCCTTGAAAGGGCAGATAGAGGATTTCTCGATCCCTGAGTTTAATTTCCATGCGGAAGGTCTTCTGATCGACTCCTTGGTAGCTCCGGGCGAGGAACTGAATTATTTTCGTTCCATTGCGTTTGAGGCGAATGATATACAAGGGATCATGAGGGCTCGTAATCACCGGTTCGATATCAAGCGCTTGGCGATGAATACGGCCTCAGGCTCGTTTCATATAGATAGCATGCGGCTGCGTCCGTTGTCTGTTCGTTCCCGCAATGATTATTTGTCGGGAAGTATCGATACGATCCGGATAGACGGGTTGGCGTACAACAAAGGTATTAGTGCGTATTTACTGATGATTCGGTCGCCTCGCTTGGTTTATTATAAAACGCCCTCCGTTGAATCTCCGGATAAAGGGAAAAGCACATCTGTAAATAGCCGTGTGGATGTGGAAAGTTTGTTAAATCCTTTCCTTCGGTATCTTTCCATCCGTAAGATCCAGATTCAGAACGCAAATGTGACATTGGAGGATCGTGAGATAAATGACACGACCCGGTACCGACTCAACGGCCTTAATTTCTTTGCTACGAATTTCTTGGTGGATGAGCAAACGAACCGGAGTGGGCAATTGTTTTTCAAGTATGATCATTTTGGTCTTAGTTTCCGGGATTTCGATAACTACTTACCGGGAAAGGATCTGCGTGTGACTATAAGAAAAGGTTCGCTATCCACTGTAAACGGCTCTTTCCGTCTACAGGATGTGACCTTGGCCGCTAAAAAGGACTCGATACGTTTTTCAACCCCATTGATTTCTTTAGCGGGAATCCGGATTCCCAAGAATAGCATCTATCAGATCGGGTTTGACCGATTTGATTTATCCGATGGTGATTTTTCTATGTCTTGGGGATCGGATACGACAATATTGCGGACTGAGAGCCAAAAGGATATCCAATTGGCTTTGGAGAATGTGTTTGTGGATTTGAAGAAGAAGACGTTTCAATTAGGTGATCTTCAGCTACAGACGAAGGATATCGATATACCGTTGGATAACGGCTTCTACCGTTTGAAAATCGGGGGGCTGGATTTGAGAAAGTCAGGTTTGAGGTTGGATCACGTACATTTAGTCTCGCCTTATTCCAAAATGGAATTCGCTTATAAACAGCCTAAGCATCAAGATTGGTTTGACGTGAAGGTTGGGAACGTAAGATTGAACGACGTGGATATTCCCGGATATTTCTCAACCAAGGAATTACGTGTGGGGGGACTCTGGATAAACGATGTCTTACTACAAAACTTAAAGAACCGGAAGATCCCGGTGGAGCCTCATATCGTTCCGATGATTTATGAAGGTTTACAAAAGGCTCCGGTCCGTTTCAAGATAGATACCGCTTCCGTTGCCAATTTCTCCGTGGTTTATGAGGAATTACCCGTTGAAGGTGATAAGCCCGGTAAGCTTTATTTTACCGATATGAATGGCCAATTTTCAGGTTTGACCAATATCGTTTCCTATCCGGAGCAATTCATCAGATTGCATGCGGACGGGAACCTGATGGGATCGGGGCATTTTACGGCTACATGGCAACTCCCGGTAGATTCATTATACGACCGCTTTCTATTGGATGCCCGTTTGGATAGCCTAGACCTGCTTTCCTTGAATGAGATCGTAAAACCTCTGGCGCCGGCGGAAGTAGTGAGCGGTTGGGCACAGGATGTGGTCTTTCATATGGATGCCTCAAGCCGGAAAGGACGGATACGGTTAGACTTCCCGTACCGGAAATTGAAAGTGGCTTTATTGAAAGAGAAAGACGGAGAGACCACACAAAAAGGTTTCTTGTCGAGATTGGCGAACTTAGTTCTACGGGATAATAATCCGGCTCATCCGGAGCGAAAAGATAGTAAATTGCGTAAGGTCGATATGGAAATTGTGCGAGATCCCTATCATTCCACGTTTAACTATCTATGGCAGATGCTAAGACCAGCCTTGGTGGAATCAGTCGGAGTCTCGAAAAAAGAACAGGATGCGGCCTTGAAAGTGGCAGGTTTCTTCACGAAGGTAAAGCGCTTTTTCGGTCTCGATAAAAAGAAGGATAAGCGGGAGGAGATTGATACAAATAATAAGGAAATAGAACCTTTAAAAGAATAAATAATGGAATATACAGTAAATCACTATCCGGAGAAACATCGTTTCGAGGTAGTAGAAGACGGCTTGACAGCCTATGTGGAATATCGTTTAAGAGGAGATGCCTTGGACATTATCCATACCATTGTCCCAAAAAACTTGGAAGGGCGTGGGATTGCGGCGACTCTTGTTGAAACAGCTTATAAATACGCAAAGGAACAGGGGTTGCGCCCTTTGGCTACCTGTTCCTATGCGGTTGTGTGGTTAAAACGCCATCCGGAGTTTTAATCCTTGATCGTAATACCTAACATTCTAGCGATGTCCAGTGCTTGTAAGGAGGTTACGGTAGCACCTTTCAACTCTCCTCCGGGAATCGAGCCAATACGTATACCGGCGATCTCGGAGGAAGTAAGATCGATCCCTTTCAAAGAGGTCCGGTGAAACTCGGCCTCTACTAAATTACAATGTTCGAATTCTACGTTCGTAAATTGGCAATTGTCCAATCCGCCTCCTCGTAAAAAGCATTGATTAAAAGATACGTTCCGGAGTTTGCTCATGGAGAAGATTACATAATCTCCTTTGCAATCCCGGATGGTAGTATGATTAAAGATTGATTCGGAGAAATTCGTTCCGGTAAGTTTACACCCAATGAACTCTACCCGGTAAAAGCCACATCCGGATAAATTTATATTTGATAGGTCACAGTTCTTAAATACCACATCGCTAAACTGAGATTTACGATAATTGCAAGCAATGAAACCACAATTGGTGAATAAGCAGGAATTAACGGATAGGTTCTGTTTAGATACGTCCTCGACGCATAATCCATTGAAAGAACATTCTGTAAAATCATCCTCTTGTCTGGATATACAATCCATCCAGTCCACATCCTCCCGTAAGTTTTTTACCAATCTAGGCGCTGTTATTTTCAACATGTTATTGTTTCCTATTTTAATTTAGATGGTAAAGATAACGGATTTGGGCTAAATAAACGATATCTTTACTTTATAGTTCATTTTAGCAATATCGGAAAAGTGTGTTCGGGATAATTCTTCTATTTTTGCCTTGAAATCCTAAGAATCATGCGAATAAAGACAACGACAAAGACAGAGTATCAACAACGTATCAATGTATTGGTTGAATACATAAATAATCACTTAGGCGAGGATATCGATCTAAATAAGCTGGCGGAGATATCCGGATTCTCTCGTTGGCATTTTCATCGGATCTTCGCAGAGTTCTTAGGGGAACCGGTTGGTACGTTTATCGTTAGGATGCGGGTCGAGACGGCCGCTCGGCTTTTGCGTTATACAGAAATACCTGTCAAGGAGATCGCCTATAAGGTAGGATATGACGTACCTTCTTCTTTGTCTAAGGTTTTTCGCCAGTTTTATGGGATTTCTCCAAATGAATATAGAAACAATAAAGATTATGTAATTATGGAACCGAATAGAATAATGCCCGATATGGAATTGAAGGTCGAGGTAAAAGATTTACCCGGCAAACAAGTAGCCTACATTCGTCTAAACGGAGGGTATAAAGAAATCGATTATCTGGGAACTTGGATGCGCTTGCTCCAATTCGCCAAGGAGCAAAACATCCAGCCATTGAGTTTTTCACCGATCTGCTTGTACCATGATGATCCGAAAGTAACCTCACCGGATAAGCTGCGTACCGATATTTGTATGGAAGTCGCTCCTTCGGTTTGCCCTAAAGGGGAGATTGGTACGAAAAAGGTATTGGAAGGGCGTTTTATGGTCGCTCTTTATAAGGGAACTTATCAGCAATTAGGGGCTGTGTATGATACGCTTTACGGCAAATATCTCCCCGAGATGGGTCTTTCCTTACGGGAAGTGCCTAGCGGCGAGATCTACTTGAATGATCCTCGTAATACGAAGCCGGAGGATTTATTGACTCAGATTTATGTGGCGGTAGAATAATAAGAGCTAGAGAGGTTTCTGAAGTGAATAAATGAATTAATCTTGATTGCCGTCTTCTATAATTAGCGGCAATCAAGATTTTTAATATTTTAGATGCGATAGTATGATGTGATAACTTATATACTTGCTTTTACAAATTCATTATCGATCCAATAAGTCGCTTCTTCGGAAGTGAATTTCAATATACAATAGCTCGGATCTATTACTCCTCCAGGGAAATGGGCGAACATCCAGTCAGACCAAAGGGCTTTCTTGATTTCCATATCGGAAACGATCTCGACCTTACCCGTTAACACGATACTGTCTCCTCCTTTCATAAAGCAAACTCCGGCTTTCGGGTTGAGTTGGAATTGTATTGTCTTATCAGAGAACGTGCCTGTAGAGAACCATATTTGGGAAATACCATCCGCTATTATTTTTCCCATAGGAACCGGACGGGGATAACCCTCTTCCGTAACAGACGCGAGCATAGCGGTATCACATTCCGTTAATATGGAAATTGCTTTTTCCTCGATTAGCTTGAGGTCTATCATCTGGACGGGTATACATAAATCGATCATACATTTATCTTGTGGATGTTGATCGAGGGGGATGCTTTGATAGATCTCGAATGATTTGCCCGCACAAGGTTTGCATTGGTGTTTGGATGTAAGCGTGTACATCAAGCTCCATGCGGCGGGTATTTCATCCGTTCCTATCTCAAAATGCCCGATCGCATAAAGTCCTCCGGATAATAATCCTTTTGAGATCTCATTTTCTCCCTCTACCTCTTGAGGCACTGTTAAACCGATATCCACACTTAACTCCTTTCCTTCGTGTTGGTAAACTGATATAAGTTTATTTGCCGGACCGTTTATAAGTCCTTTTGGCCCGGCCCATTGCATAAGCTTTCTGATAGAGCTTGGGATCAAGCTCATATCTCCTTGATGATGAAGATACACGATGTGTGTAGCTTGTAGTTCTTTTAGTTCAAAAGTGTAATTCATAAGATTCTTATTTGTAAAAGTTCAATAGTGCAAACATACGGAATGACTATTCTTTCTGGTTGTAAAAAAACGACTTTTTATGTGATAGATTCTTGCGATTTTATTTTTAATCAAATATAAGTAAGCGGTTCATCCGCAGGATTTGGTAAAGTAAGGAAGTAAGAGGGAACGTCTCCCGCTAAACGCTTGAATTCTTTGATAAAGTGGGAATGGTCATAGTAGCCGCAATCTAAGGCGATGCTGCTTAAGTCCGTGTGTGGGGCGTTCCTCAGTACTTCTATGGCATATTGGAATTTTATGATCCGGCTGAATTCTTTGGGAGTATATCCGGTGGCATCCTTGAACTTACGTTGGAAATGCCGCTGGCAAATGCAAATCTTGTCGATCAAGTTTTGTACGGGTAGCTGTCCGCAGGACTGTTTTATAAATGAGGTGGCGTATATAATTTGTCTGTCTACTTGAATGGATTGGGTGAGAAGGCGTATAAGATAGCCTTCGATAATGCGGATACGGACGGAATCGTCCGGCTGTTCGCAAAGCATCTCGGCAAAGGAATTATCGAATAAAAGGTTAATATCTGAAGACTGGATGCGAAGATCGGCAAACTGTCCCAAAGGCTCATTCGTGAAAGCTGCCAGCCCACAGGGTTGGAAACGAACTCCTAGCATATGTAGGGAATCTGTCGTAGCGGTAAGATTGGAATAAGACCTCATGGGACCGACAAAAAAGGAACGATAAGGCTGCATGATCATTTGATGCTCATCCGCGGGAATTGTCATATTCCCGATGGAAAAGATGAAATCCGTGCAGCCGTCCGCTAAAATCTTAAAGCGTGTTCCTATTTCAGCATAACCTTTAAACACCCAAAACTTATCGATGAAGGGTGCTAAAAGGGCGCATGGGGTAAATTCTCGATACATACGATTTTATTCAAATAGTAGATCCTATGATTTGTTTTATTTCTTTTCCAAAAGATACATATAATCGCCATAACCTTCTTCTTTCATTTTTGCTTTGGGAATAAATCTCAGGGATGCGCTGTTGATGCAGTATCGTAATCCGCCCTTATCTGTCGGACCATCATTAAATACGTGTCCCAGATGTGCGTCTCCTGTTTTACTGCGCACCTCTATCCGTTTCATGCCATGAGAATTATCGGTATTTTCCATAACAAGGTCTTTATCTATCGGTTTTGAGAAGCTAGGCCACCCACAACCGGAGTCGAACTTATCTGTCGATATGAACAAAGGCTCTCCTGTGGTGATATCTACGTAAATACCTTCACGCTTTTCGTTCCAATATTCATTTTTAAATGCTCTTTCCGTGGCATTTTCTTGTGTTACCGCATATTGCTCGGCCGTCAGTTTGGAGCGTAGTGTCGTATCATCCTGTTTCTGGAATTTCTTTTCAGAAAGGGGCTTGCCGGTCGTTTTCTCCTTATTTGCTTTACGTGCGAAATCGAATAGTTCCGGACTTATATGGCAATAACCGTCCGGATGTTTGCCTAAGTAATCTTGATGATATTCTTCTGCCGGATAGAAATTAACTAATGGCTCCACCTCGACAACGATGGGCTTGGAGTACTTTTTAGCCAATGTCTCTATAGCCTCTTTGATGATAGGCAGATCGGCGGCGTTGGTGTAATAAATGCCGGTACGGTATTGTGATCCTCTGTCATTACCTTGCCGATTGAGACTTGTAGGGTCTATGGTCTTGAAGTATAGTTCTAACAATAGTTTTAAATCGGCTTGTTGAGGATCGTAGCTTACTTCTACTGTCTCGGCAAATCCGGTATTGTCGTTACATACCTGTTCGTAGGTTGGATTTTTGATGCTTGTTTTACCGTTGGCATAACCCACTTGGGTACTAGTAACACCATTGATTTGTTTCATGAAATGTTCTGTTCCCCAGAAACATCCTCCGGCGAAATAGATTTTACTTTGTGCATTCATTTTAGTTGTTTTAGATAGTTGATCACTCATTTTTGTTTGTGCGATTACTAAACCGCTTGCCAATAGCAAAACGATAGTCAAAATTACATGTTTCATCTTATATATATATATTATTATATAACCAAAATATTAAGAAAATGGTTTCAACTAAAAGTCGTATGCCTTCATGCGGAGGATTATATGCTTGGCTGTTATTTGATTTTTGTCCCACCGAATACCTCGCTCATATCCATATGGTCAAGAGCCGTGTCTATCTGATTGATCTCGGCGGGATTTATCTTTATATCCACAGCCCCCGCATTCTCTTTTAGCCGGCAGAGATGACGAGTTCCGGGAATAGGAACGATCCACGGCTTTTTTTGTAGCATCCAAGCTAGGGATATTTGTGCGGGAGTAGCATGATGCTCATCGGCCAGATGGTTTATGAGATCTAGAAGAGGCTTGTTCTTCTCGAAACTTTCTTTTTTGAATTGCGGCATAGTTGCCCGGTAATCATTTTGAGGGTTGAATACGCTTTTGACATCATAGCAAGCGGAAAGTAAACCGTTTGCCAATGGCGAGAAAGCAACGAAGCCAATGCCTAATTCCTCTAGAGAGGGGAAAAGGTTTTCATGCCAACGTGCCATCATGGAATAACGATTTTGTATGGCGGTTATAGGACAGACCTTATGCGCACGGCGAATATAGTCCTCGCCCGCCTCTGATATACCCCAATGCAATACTTTGCCTTCCTTGATCAAGTAGGCCATCGTGTCAGCTACCTCTTCCGGTTCTACTTGGGGATCTATGCGATGCTGATAGTAAAGGTCAAGATGGTCTGTCTTAAGTCTGGCTAAAGAGCCTTCCACGGCTAAACGAATCGACTTCGGTTTAGAATTCGGGATAAGGGGATAAGGGCCACATTCGCTAGACTTATCAAAAGTGAGTCCAAACTTAGTAGCGATCACGATTTTATCACGAAATGGCTTTAAGGCATCGCCTAAAAGCTCCTCATTGTCATGAGGATTCGTGTTTGTACCATATACTTCGGCCGTATCGAAGAAGGTATATCCCATATCAACGGCGAGGGCAAATAATTCCGTCATCTCTTTTCTGTCGGCAGGTGCGCCATAAGCATGGCTCATACCCATGCAACCCAATCCTATAGCTGAGACCCTAAGTCCGCTTAATCCCAAAACTCTGTATTCCATATTTATTTATATTTTATCTGAGCGCAAAGTTGGGAAGAAGTATCTCCACCGGTGTAACAACAATTGCGGATATAAATACAATTATTTCGGTTTTCTGTAAAAATGGTGATACAATCCGTAATCTGTATTCATTCTGTATGATTGGGTAAATGTATCTTAGCGGTCAAAAAATAACAGAATATGAAGAGTAAAATTATTGTAGTTTTATTAATTATGAACAT
This sequence comes from Parabacteroides sp. CH2-D42-20, assembly GCF_003670185.1. NCBI lineage: Bacteria > Pseudomonadati > Bacteroidota > Bacteroidia > Bacteroidales > Tannerellaceae > Parabacteroides > Parabacteroides sp. CH2-D42-20. Next base: position 43,808 of record NZ_RAYG01000004.1, read on the forward strand.
GGTAATAAGTGCTTCCGCACAAAATCAGAATCAGTATGGATTGGTATATCGCGATGCGATAAGTGAAAATGTGGTTGGAAAAGTAACTATACATCCTGTCTCGTATGAGGTTGGAGGTATAGGGGTAGTGGCGAATGTCTATACTCCTGCGAATTATGATTCCTCAAAAGAGTATGTAGCTATTGTTGTTGCTCATCCTAATGGGGGCGTGAAAGAACAAGTTGCGGGTCTCTATGCGCAACGGCTGGCAGAGCTTGGATATATAACTATCGCTGCCGATGCGCGTTATCAAGGAGCAAGTGGTGGTGAGCCTCGGAATACAGATCGTCCGGCCAACCGGATAGAAGATATTCATGGTATGGTGGATTTCATATCTCAATATCCGGGTGTAGATGCCAGTCGTATAGGTGCGCTTGGTATTTGTGGCGGTGGAGGTTACGCGCTTGGGGCTGCACAGGGTGATAAACGGATAAAGGCGGTCGCTACACTCAGCATGTTTAATTCGGGGCGTGTACGTCGTAATGGTTTTCAGGATTCCCAGATAAATACCATACAACAACGTTTAACCCAAGCGGCTGAGGCTAGAAATGAAGAGGCCAAAGGCAAAGTTCTATACACGGGTGAGATGAATGTCTCCGATGAGGAGGCGGCGAAACTACCGTTTGCCCTATATCGTGATGGTTATGAGTATTACTTTAAAACCCATGCTCATCCGAATTCGACATTTCGCTATACCATGAGCAGTTTATTGGATCTTATGACTTGGGATGCTACGGATCATATCGACTTGATCGACCAGCCTTTGCTATTGATCGCCGGAAGTGATGCCGATACAAAATATATGTCTGACGAAGCTTTTGAAAAGGCTACCGGAACAAAAGATAAAGAGATGTATCTTATTCCAGGAGCGGAGCATATCAAAACTTATTTTGTCCCGGAATATGTGAATCTAGCGGTAAATAAAATGAAAGATTTCTTCGGGATGAAATTGTAATTTGATTAAATTTGTACGATCTAAAATGGGGGTATCATGAAATATGACAAAGATAGTGTTATTATCTCTGATAGTCTGAATGGGCTTGGGACAGATATTTATAAAGAGTATCTGTCTCATGCCTTGTGTTTGGGTGGAGCATGTAAATTCGAGTTCAATGGAAATCCATTCGAGTTACATGAAGGAGATTGTATGATTGTGCGTAAAGGAAAACTGGTTGAGAAGATCACCCCATCTGCGGATTTTAAGGTTAAAGTCATTTATGTCACTCCCCAATTCATTGAGCTTTGTACTCCCCAGAATAATTATGGAATGAAAGGCCAGTTATCTTTGTTCCTGAATCCTGTGATGCGTCTGGATCGCGAGCAACAGGATATCTGTAAGAAAGATTTCGAGAATATAGAGTATAGGTTTAACAATGAAAACCATAATTTTTATCGTGACATAATGATTAATGTGATCCAGACAATGATTCTGGATTTCTTCGATTTTCACTCACATATTTATGGGGAGGAGAAGATCTCGGCCCAATATGCCTCCATTATGAGTAAGTTCCTGCAAATGCTGGAAGATGGGGTTTATCGCCAGCATAGAGACGTTACATACTATGCCTCGGAATTATGCGTGACGCCGAAGTATTTATCGGAAGTGACGAAAAAGGTGAGTGGCTATGCGGCAAATTATTGGATTAACCGTTATACGATATTGGATATATCACGGCTTTTGCGTGATAAGTCATTATCTTTCGTTTATATTTCCGATTTGTTTGGTTTCTCTTCTCCCTCTTATTTCAGCCGTTATGTGCAGCATAATTTAGGTATAAAGTCCTCAGATTATAGGGAGTGACCTTGTAAGCTAGCTTCACTCCTTTCCTTTTCGGTAAAATTTGTAGTTGACACCGACTTTTTTGTATTGTCTCAAAACTCCTTTGGTCGTAACTTCGCCGGTTGCGCCGGAATCGTATATAGCCGTATTCATCTTAATTCGGTAGTTGGTGGTAGGGAGGTCAGGTTCCCTTTCATCGTGACTGAGACGTACGTGAAGGAAGACGGACAATGGAAACTTGCTACCTTAGCATTTACTCGTACGGTAGGAGAATAATGATAAATACATATGAATATGAGACAGAACTTTCTAATCCGGCTTTTCTGCCTATGTTTGTTCCCGGTTTTCACCATGGCGCAAAATATGGATAATTTCAGACAACCGTACCCCTTGGGTACTAAGTTGCCGGAAGCGTCCGCGAAGAACTTCATTGGTCAGGCGTATATCGCTCCAATTACGGTTAATAGGGAGCTGAATGTCCCAATGTCTAATGTCACTTTTGAGCCTCGTTGCCGGAATAACTGGCATTATCATAAAGGGGGGCAGATACTTGTCGCGTCAGCAGGCATAGGCTACTATCAGGAAAAGGGGAAACCGGCCAGAAGATTGTATCCGGGGGATATCGTGGAAATTGCGCCTGACGTGATTCACTGGCATGGGGCGGCTCCGGATAGCTGGTTTGCTCACGTTGCCGTAAGTTGCAATCCTCAAACGAATGAGGCGGTGTGGCTCAGTCCGGTGGGAGAGAAGGAATATCAAGAAGCGACAAGCCAAGCGGAGAATGTGTATGCCGAAGCAAACCGGGTATTGGAAGCCAGGGAACAAGCCATTGTCTCTATCGCGGCGTACACGGGCAAGGGAGACTTGGCGCATCTGAGACAGGCGCTTGTGAAAGGACTTGAATCCGGTATGACCGTTAATGAAGTAAACGAAGTACTAATACATGCCTATGCTTATTGTGGATTTCCTCGCAGCTTAAGAGCCATACAGACATTTATGCAAGTCATTGAAGAGAGAAAAAGCATGGGAATTAAAGATGTAGAGGGTCGTGAAGCCTCTGCTATCGAGGATGGTGGGAGTCGATATGAGCGGGGACGGGATATTCTGGCGGAAATATCGGGTACGTCTGCTTCTGTCCCTAAAACCGGATATGCGGTATTTGCCCCGACGATCGAACGTTTCCTCAAGGAACATCTGTTCGCGGACCTTTTTGAGCGCGACTTATTGACATATAGGGAGCGTGAATTGGCGACCGTGTCTGTATTGGCAGGCGTTGGCGGTGTTGAACCTATGGCTTACGGCCATATGTCAATTTGCTTGCATCTGGGTATTACGCCAGAGCAACTTACGGCTTTGCTAAATATCGTAGAGATAAACCTAGGGAAAAAGAGTTCAGATCCATTACGTGATGTGCTCGGACAATTAACGGATAAAAAATGAATCAGAAGAATATGAAGAAGATTTTATTATTAGCTTTATTAATACCCGTGTTTGGAATGGCAGATGCTCAGGATTTAGTGATCGCTAAACAAGGGCATTTCTCAGTAGGAGGACAAACCATACAGCGTCCGGGTACGTATGACAACAGTAAGTTTGTCGGTTGGGCTACCCAAGTCGAGACCGGGCAGAGCTATCGTGCGGATCATGCTTTCGTGGATTTCCAAGTTCCGGCCCATGCGAAAAAATTGCCTTTGGTTTATGTTCATGGTTATGGTGGCTCTGGAGTATGTTGGCAAATGACACCCGATGGGCGGGATGGTTTCGCTACTCTCATGTTACGCCGGGGATATAGCTGTTACGTGATGGATCTTCCCGGTCGTGGCCGTGCCGGAAGGACATCTGCTACGACTACGGTCAAGCCGCTGGCCGATGAGATGTTCTGGTTTGACATCTGGCGTATCGGGATTTGGCCGGAATATAACAAAGGTGTGCAGTTCCCGTCTGATTCAGCCTATCTATCGCAGTTTTTCCGGGAGATGACGCCCGATATCAGTGATCACAAACAAGATGTACCGGCAATCAATGCCTTGACGGAAAAAATAGGGGACAATATCCTTGTAACACATTCGGCGGGAGGTTTCCCGGGATGGATGGCCGCTATACAAAATCCGAATGTCAAGGCTGTCGTTTCATATGAGCCGGGTGGCTATGTGTTTCCCGAGGGGGAGGTGCCTGATCCGATCGCCGGACTTACCGGTGGGGCGGCTGGATTCGCTATTCCTATGGAACAGTTCTTGCGACTTACCCGGATTCCAATCGTAATGTATTTCGGTGATTATATTCCGGAGACTCCATCAGAGAATCTTGGTGGCGAGAATTGGCGTGTACGTCTGCAAATGGGACGTAAATTCGTGGAGGCCATAAATAGGCATGGGGGAAACGCGACCTTAGTTGAGTTGCCCAAGATCGGTATTTATGGTAATACCCATTTCTTGATGCAGGATTTGAATAATGGCCAACTAGCGGATCTGCTGGGCGAATGGTTGGAAAAGAATGATCTTGGCAAATAGCATTGGGAATGGTTCTTTTAAGAACTTGCTGATTTTACATTTTGTTATCGGATTAGATAATCGGTAATATATCCTCCCAAATATGTTTCTTCAAGTCAACGCAGCCATTCTTCTTGAAGGTAATGCCTTCTTTCTCCAATAATCCCCGTTGTTCCGCCCAGTTGGGAGCTAATCTGCCTTGGCTGTTTACCACCCGGTGGCAAGGCAGGTTCAGTTCTTTCGGGACGTTGAACATTGCCTGCCCTACCATACGGGAACATTGTGGCCTTCGGGCGAGCTTGGCTAGCTGCCCGTAGGTAACCACACATCCTTCCGGTATCTCTCTGACGATGTTATAAACTTCCGTATAAAAATCAGCCTTCATTGATTCTGGTTTTTATTTTCGCCCATGCGTGTGTATCGTATAGGGAGGAGTTACGCATTGTCTGATACATCGTCTTGAAACGTGACATCAGGATCGTGAGACTTAATAAGTTGCTTTCCACATATGGTCGGACCGAGGGATCGAAGAAACCAAGGAACGTGCGGTGACCTCCTTGTCTATTTTCGTTGACAGTGAGCGTGATGGTAGAGCTGCAACCGGAACCAAATGGTGTGGAGACGGCATCCGGATTATTGTTGTCGAAAAAGGTCCAAGTAATTAACCCTGACAAGATATCCGGAGTCGCGAGGAACAAAAGCCCCTCTACCTTTTCAAACGAGATTAATCGATCGATCCTTGCGAAATGGAGGTATCTGATAATCTCGCCTTGCCTGATAGCGGGAAGGGCCTTGAATAAACAGCCTTGTGTCTGCTTTAATTCTCCAAGCAGAGAATCGGAATACCAGAAAGCGATCGGCAATTCCGCCTTTAGAGAAAATGCCTCGTAATAATTGTTGATGAAAGTTTGAATATCCATATGCGATTGATTTAGGTTGATTTATACTTACCAATCGATTTCCGGGATGCCTTTACCCCGTAAGAAATCATTAGCCTTACTGAAATGCTTACAACCGAAGAAACCATATTCGGCGGAGCGGGGAGATGGATGTACGGTCGTTAGGACCAAATGCTGGCTCGTATCGATAAGGGAAATCTTGGCTTTTGCGTAACTGCCCCATAACATGAATACTAGATTTTCCCGTTCGTCGCTTAATTTCTTGATAACGGCGTCCGTGAATGTTTCCCATCCCATGTTCCGGTGCGAACCTGTTTGGTGGGCACGTACCGTGAGGACGGAATTCATCGGAAATACGCCTTGGCTTACCCAACGATCCAAATTCCCGGAGGAAGGGATCGGTTTCCCAAGATCATCGTGGATCTCTTTGAATATATTCATCAAGGAGCCGGGAATCGCCACGCCATCGGGTACCGAGAAACAGACCCCGTAGTATTGCCCCGGATTAGGATAGGGGTCTTGTCCCAAGATAACGACTTTAACCTTCTCGAACGGGCATGCGTTAAATATATGGAATATCTGAGGCCCGGGAGGAAGTACGTGCGCTTGCTTATATTCGTTTTTGACAAATGTCACCAATTGCTCGAAATAAGGCTTGTCAAATTCTTCTTGCAGACGTTTTCTCCAACTTTCATCTATTCTAACATTCATGGTGTTTTTCTTATTCTTCCACCAAAGGTACGGAGAAAAGCTTAAAATTCGAGGATTTTGTGTAAGTTTGCCTTCCGATTTGAATTTAAATAAGAAAACATGATAAGTTACCTTCAGATAGATAAGCTGACCAAGAGCTTCGGTGATTTGGTTCTTTTCGAGGATATAACGTTCGGAGTCGCACAAGGACAGAAGATCGGGTTGATCGCTAAAAACGGGACGGGTAAGACTACCTTATTGAATATTATCGGTGGTAAGGAGGATTACGACTCGGGTGAGGTGGTTTTCCGGAAAGACTTGCGGGTCGGGTATTTGGAGCAATCACCTTCCTACCCGGAAGAACTGACCGTGCTACAGGCTTGCTTCCACTCGAAGAACGAGACTGTCCGGTTGATCGCTGAGTACGAGGAGGCGATGGCGAAAGAGGATCATTCGAATCTGGAGGACATCCTTACCCGTATGGATAGCTTCAAGGCGTGGGATTATGAGCAAAAGGCGAAACAAATCCTCGGGCAGTTGAAGATTCATAACTTCAATCAGAAGATCGGGGAATTGTCCGGAGGACAGTTGAAACGGGTAGCCTTGGCGAATGTCTTGATCACGGACCCTGAATTGATTATCTTGGATGAGCCGACGAACCATTTGGATCTGGAGATGACCGAATGGCTGGAAGATTATCTGAGCCGGGCCAATATCAGTATCTTGATGGTGACGCACGACCGTTACTTCTTGGATCGTGTTTGTAGTGAGATCATCGAGATCGATAATAAGCAAATCTATTCGTATAAAGGTAATTATAGTTATTATCTGGAGAAACGCCAAGAGCGTGTCGAGGCGATGAACGCCGACGTGGAGCGCGCGAAGAATCTTCTCCGTACGGAACTGGATTGGATGCGCCGCCAGCCGCAGGCACGGGGCACGAAAGCGAAGTACCGTATCGATGCCTTTTATGAGCTGGAAAAGAAAGCGAAGCAACAACGGGATACCGGAAAGGTGAACTTGGACGTGAAGGCTTCTTACATCGGTTCGAAGATTTTCGAGGCGGTGAATGTAAGCAAACGTTTCGGTGATTTGAAGATTACGGAGGATTTCAACTATATTTTCGCCCGTTACGAGAAGATGGGTATTGTCGGGAATAACGGTACGGGCAAATCTACCTTTATCAAGATGCTGATGGGGGAGGTGGCTCCCGATAGCGGCCATTTCGATGTCGGCGAGACCGTTCGTTTCGGTTATTACAGTCAAGATGGCTTGAAGTTCGATGAGCAAATGAAAGTGATCGACGTGGTGCAGGCGATCGCCGAATACGTGGATTTGGGTAACGGACAGAAGATGGGTGTCTCCCAGTTCCTGAACTATTTCCTGTTCACGCCGGAGAAACAGCATAGTTACGTTTATAAATTGAGCGGTGGGGAGAAACGTCGCCTGTATTTATGTACGGTATTGATGCGTAGCCCGAACTTCTTGGTGCTCGATGAGCCGACCAATGATCTGGATATCGTGACCTTGAACGTATTGGAGGAATACCTTCGTAACTTCAAGGGGTGCGCTATCGTTGTTTCCCACGACCGTTACTTTATGGATAAGGTGGTAGATCACCTGCTGGTTTTCCGGGGTAACGCCGATATCAAGGATTTCCCCGGCAACTATACGCAGTACCGGGATTGGAAAGACGTGCAAGACCAACTGGAAAAAGAGGCGGAGGCTGCTTTGCAAGCGAGACAAAACCCGGCTCCGGAGAAACCGTCTCGTCCTGTCAATGAGCAAAAGAAAAAACTCACTTTCAAGGAGCGGAAAGAGTTCGAGGCCTTAGAGGAGGAGATACCGGCTTTGGAGGCAGAGAAAGCGGAGTTGGAGACCGCTATGAGCAGTGGTACTTTGTCTACGGACGAGCTCATGGCTAAATCTCAACGGATCACCCAAGTCATGGAAGAGATCGACGAGAAAACGATGCGCTGGCTGGAGTTGAGCGAGCTGGCATAAGTAATAAAGAGGAATGAGCGAGACTAAACCTGTACTTTGGAACCGGAATTTCGTCCAATGTTGTATCTCTTACTTCTTGATGAATTTCGCCTTTTATATGTTGATGCCTACTATGCCGGTCTATCTGGTAGAGGAATTGGGCATCAGCACGTCTGAGGTGGGGATGGTCTTGTCTAGCTATACGATCGGCTTGCTGTGCGTGCGCCCGTTCTCGGGATATCTGGTAGATTGTTTCTCCCGCAAACCGTTATATGTATTCGCCTTCACGATATTCGCCTGTCTGTTCGCCGGTTATTGGTTTGCCATGACGGTCTATACGATCATGGCGGTTCGTTTCATCCAAGGCGGGTTCATGGGACTGACCTCTGTTTCCGGCAATACGATTACGATAGACGTGATCCCTTCCAAGCGAAGGGGAGAAGGCATGGGCTTTTACGGATTGACGATCAATCTCGCGATGTCTTTGGCCCCTTTGGTTGCGGTCGGGTTGTACGACCGGCAGGGGTTCTTCTGGATTATAGGGGTCGCTTTGGTGATCGCATTGGTCGGGATCGGCTCCGTCGGGCTGATCCGTTATCCGAAACGGGAGAAAGTGCCTCGTCCGGCCTTCTCGTTGGATCGTTTTATCTTGGTGAAAGCACTTCCTGCGGCCTTGGCCTATTTGCTGGTCGCTATACCTTATGGGATGTTGCTCTCGTTCGTGGTATTATATGGTAAAGAGATCGAGGTGCCGGACCCCGGCTACTTCTTTATATTTATGGCGATCGGTGTAGGGACGGCCCGTTTGATTTCCGGACGGTTAGTGGACCATGGCAAGATCCATGTCGTGTCCATCGTATCCTTGGTCTCTTTAGCGATCTCGTTTTCCGTGTTCGCTACCGTACATACATCGTTTGTCTTTTTCGCTTGCGCCTTGGCGATCGGTATCGGTTTTGGCGTGAGTGTACCGGCTTTTCAATGTCTTTTCGTGAATGTCGCTCCGCACCATATGCGCGGTACGGCTACCTCCACCTACTTGACCTCTTTCGATTTCGGGATGGGGATCGGGATGTTATCCGCCGGCTTTATCGCTACCCGTGCCAATCTGGCTACCGCCTACGGAGTCGGGGCGGTTTGTTGCCTTCTTTCCTTATTCGTCTATATCCGCTTGGTAAAAGCCTCGTACGAGAGGAATAAGCTGATTTCTTGATCTAAATGTGGAACTTAAATCATAAAATATGGATAAAATTAATAGTCTATTTACAATTGGGAATGTCAATGAGGATAATGCTCAAAAAATATTTGCGGATATTGCGACTGAATTATTCGAGCATTGCTTTATCAAACAAGGCGAAGCCGTAAAGTACAAATTCCTTGAAGTTGAATTTTACTTTTGGAGTGAAGCCCATAAAGATAACAAGCTTGATAATGAGGGAAAAAAAGAAGTGCCTTTTGTCTACCCACGTAATAATACTCAGCCTGCGCAATACTTGGTACATGCTAGCGGTATGGATCTTTGCTTCAAATCCGATAATGGCTATGGTGGCATATTGATTCGTTCATTGTTACGAATTGAAGGTAAAGAGCAGTCGGTAGTAACTGGTCCTTGGGATTGCTGTTATGCACTCATAAACTATATGGGAGGTTCAGAAAATGTGTTTTCGAAATTGACTTATGGAGAAGAAAAAGATACTCAGGTCGAGTTGGAAACAGCAATACGGCATAATGTTCCTGTGGGAAGTTCTATGAAGAATGCACCGTATTGTTTTTACAACAAAAAATATATGCACAAAAGTGGAAAGTGGGGCTTTGAAGATGCTGAACTGAAACGATATAATCCCAGCACGAGGAAATCAGTTGTAAATACTTATTCGATAAAACCTTGGAATAGATAACTCTTACGATATGGTACTGTCAGAGAATCAAAAGAATAAAGTATATTTCTCCAATCTGTTAGCCTTGAACTATCCGTCAATATGGAAGGAGATATGTAATGTCCTATCAATCTATGGTTATTCGGCAGGCAGATTGACCTATACCAAAGATTATTGGTGTAGAGATTTCATGCCGATTCAAGTTGGAAGCAATGAGTTCGTGCAGTTCCAATATGATCCGGATTATTTGACTGATTTAAGGAAGTATAAAACGAATCCGAATGATACGGTAAAGCATATCACTGATTTTACTCCTAAGATTTCAAAGTCAAAGTTGCTTGTTGATGGAGGGAATATAGTTGTATGTAATAATATCAACGAAGAGACTTGGGTCGTAATGACTGAAAAGGTTCTTATAGAGAATCCTGATTTCTCAAAGGCGGAAATTACTTCTATGTTGGAAAAAGATTTGGGTGCAAAAATAGTATGGTTACCATGGGATACTAGCGATGAATGCGGACACACAGATGGAATTGTTAATTTTATTAATGGGTTATCGTCCAAACCTTCTATCATGGCATATTTTTCTCTTTATCCTAAGAATATCGCTAAAGAAATGAGAAAACTCTTGAATGATGTATTTGATACTCATGAATTGATTTTCACGCATGATGAAAAGAATAACTGGGCCTATGTTAATTTGCTTCGCACAAAAGATTTCGTCATAGTACCCGGATTAGGAACAGATTCTGACAATGAAGCCATGGGTCAGATAGAGAGGTTATATCCCGATTATAAAGGACGAATCCATCAAATCATTATTGCACCTATTGTTGAAGAATATGGAGGGGCTTTCAATTGTTTGACTTGGACTGTAAATACAGAAGATATTGATTCATACATTTCGATTCCCGGTTTCGTCTAAACCTACGGCGTACTTCGTCGATTCTTCCTTTTCTAGCGGGAAACCTCACCCTATATTTGTATCAAAGATCACAGAGAAATAGGTTTTTAAGGTTTAACAAATGAAAGGAATAGGTAGTATGAAACGTTTAGTAATGGCTATGTCAGCCTTGTTGGTAAGTGTGACAATGAGTTTTGCGCAGGAATCGAGCTTACATAAAGAACCGTTTGTAGTCAATGTGGGCCAATTGGTAAGCTATCTGGAATTACGTCCCAGCCAGATTAATGAGGTAGGGATGATCAACGATTATTTTAGGGAAAAGCAAAGCGAGGGCTTGAGGGGAAGTCATAAAATGCGGGATAAACGGATGCGGCAAGCCGTATTTGGCAACTTAAAGTTGATGAAAAAGGCGTTAAGCACCGATCAATATCGGAAATACGTGGCTTTGATCAACGTAACGAACAATAATAACCGGATGACGAGCGGGCTTTCCTTCCCCGATGTTTATCTAGCCGATAAATAAGTAAAGGATAGATGTAAAGTATCAAGCTATTGCATAAAAAGTATCTTGTGACTGTATCTATTCTATAAACCACGTCGTGGTCTGTATAGATCATGTCGTGGTTTTTATAGACCACGCTGTGGTTTGTATAATCCACGACGGAGATTATAGAATAGATATGGTATCGTATAAGAATACAGCTAGGCTTGTATAAGAATATATCTAGGCTTTTGTTTGTTTATAAACGGTGTCTATGATGAAATAGATAGTGTTTATCGTAATATGTGTTACAAAATGATTGCTATATGCCTTGATATATATCAATAACGTCAATTGTTTGCAAAAATTAACCGTATTGAAGAACAATGTTATAAAACATACTGTTATATTTGCAGTAACAAAAAGAGAAAGATAGAAGATGCGGAAACGCCGCATTTATTAGTTAAGGTCTTAGTTTAGGTTTAAATTTTAGGTATTATGAGACGTTTAGGTATGATGGTAGTCGCTTTAATGATGGTAGCGACAATGAGCTTCGCTCAAAAGGTTAGTGATTCAAAGAGTATGAGTTTCGATAAGCTAAGCAGATATTTGCAGCTTGACGCAAACCAGATCGCTGAGGTGTCAGAGATTAATACTTACTTCGAGAATCAATTAGGTCAACCCCTGTCTGCGGAAGCGCTTTGCAATAACGCAAGACCGGAAGAAACTCGCAACGCATTGTTGTGTAATTTGAAACTGATGAAACGTGCATTGACTAAAGATCAATATCGTAAATATGTAGCGTTGATTAATGTGACTCGCGCTAATCAGGAAGATAAGGTTTCTAATCCGCTTTTGGACAGTTATTTGGCTGAGAAGTAATTAAGCCAATGTGATTGGGCTATGTGTTTTTAAGGTTTTTGTTTAGGTTTAACAATTTAAGGTTTTTAGGTATTATGAAACGTTTTGGAATGGCAGTCGCAGCCTTATTGATGTGTGCGACAATGAGCTTCGCTCAGAAACCGAGTTTGAGTAGAGAACCGTTTGTGGTAAGTACAGAGAAGTTAGCGAACTATTTGCAATTGACTCCGAGCCAGTTGGACGAGGTAGCTAACATCAACGAATATTTCATCGAGATGCAGAACGCAAGTGTAAAAGCTAGCGCTAAATTGCAGGACAAGAAGATGTATCAGGCGGTTTACGGTAACTTGAAGTTGATGAAGAAGGCTTTGAGCCCGGATCAATATCGTAAGTATGTTACTTTATTGAACATCACGAATAATAACAACCGTACACTGGGTGTTAATACGTTCCCGGAAGTGTACTTAGCGGATAACGCAAGTAAGTAATTTATACTATATAAGAGTGTGTCCCCCACTATTTCCTGTCAAAAGGTAAATAGTGGGGATACTTTTTTTTAAGGCTTGCGTATAAATCGAAGAAGATTGTGTAAGTTTGCGGCGTTTTACAAATAACGCTTAATTCGAGTCATGACAACACAACAACTTTTAGTCCCTTCTAATGCTACTTTGAAGAGAAATGTAATGGACTACTCCTTAATCGTGGTAGGTTCATTTTTGCAGGCACTTAGTTACGTGCTTTTCCTAGCGCCTTACAAAATCGTACCGGGAGGTGTGTACGGTATCTCTATCGTAATCCACTATGTGACGAAAGATTTGTTCCCGTTCTTCCCGGATGGTTTGCCGATGGGTGCGACGGCGCTTTGCTTCAATATCCCGTTGCTGATTTTGGCGATGAAAAAGATCGGATTGTCTTCCGGCCCGAAGACGATCGTCACTTTCTTGCTGATCTCTATATTTACCGACTCATTATCTTATTTCCTTACCGATCCATTGGTGGAGAACGATGCCTTTATCGCCGCCTTTTACGGTGGAGCTATTTTAGGCTTGGGCGTTACCTGTATTTTCCGGGCGCAAAGTACGAGTGCCGGTACGGATGTATTGGCACGTGTGATCGCTAATGACTCCAACTTGAAGGTTAGCAATATGATCATCGTATTGGATTCCGCGGTCGTATTGTTGGGCTTGATCGTGTTTAAGGATTGGGCGGTACCTTTGTATTCTTGGTTTACTATTTTCGTATATGGAAAGATCGTGGAGATGTTCCAGACGGAGAACCCGAACCGTGCCGTCTTCATTGTCTCTCGTAAGACACAGGAGTTGAAGACCTTGATAGTCGATAAAATGGGTATGAGGGGTACTTTTATTCACGGTAAGGGAATGTATCAGGGAAATGAGACTGAGATTATATTCACGATCGCTGAACGAAAAGATATGCCCCGCTTGAAAGATGAGGTGAAAGAGATCGATCCGAATGCCTTTGTTTCTACGATGCACGCTAGCAAGGATTCGCCACGGCCGGGTATTTAATAGAATTAAGAATTATTCCGTATATTTGTGGGTAGGCTAATATTAATATCGGTTTTGAATGATGGATAGAAGAGGTTTTTTGAAGAATGCTACGCTTGTGAGCGCTGCTTGTTTGATGGATTTCAGGGAGGCTTTGGCGTGGGGCGCTAAGGATGCTGAAGTAGGAAAAGCATGGAAAGGATGGAAAAAGGGGCAGTTCCAGATTCATCTGATTTATACCGGGGTGTCGGAATCGATGTTCTTGATTTTCCCCGACGGTACAACGATGCTGCTTGATTGTGGTGATCATAATGCGGTTGGGCGCGGTAAATTGGCTGTGCCGGTGCTTCCCAATCCCGATCGGCATGCCGGGGAGTGGATCTCACGCTATGTCCGGAGAGTGAACCCTCAGAAGGATTATGTTGATTATATGATGTTGACGCACTATCATTCAGATCACGGTGGCAACAATAAATTCTACGCTCGTAAGGAGACGAGGGATGGTAAGGATTACTACCTAAGTGGATTCTCTCAGGCTGCCGAGTACCTTACGTTTGGCAAGGCTTTTGACCGTTGCTGGCCCGACTACAACGATCCTCTTCCTTTGACCCAGGAGGCAGCCGATGCTTTTGAGCACATGAAGGATTTTTACGACTATATGTTGGCTCATAAGAAGATGGAGATTGAGAAGTTCCGTCTTGGCGAAACCAACCAGATCGCCTTGAAGAAAGACGCTACGGCATATCCGGGATTCTCGGTAAGAAATATCTGTGCCAACGGCCGCATTGCCGATAAGGAGGGGAATATACGTGACCTCTATGCGGAGCGCAAGAAATCCAATCCGGTTAAGTTCAGTGAAAACGGGATGAGCCTGGGTGTGATCTTTACCTACGGTGATTTCAAGTTTTATACGGCGGGAGACTTCTCGGATGGCTGGGAGTTGCCTAATGGAAAGAGATTCGAGATAGAGGATGCGATAGCCGACGTGGTTGAGCCGGTGAGTGTGGCGAAAATCAATCACCACGGACACAAGTCAATGACTGATAAGCTCGTGGCTGCGTTGCGTCCGCGTGTAGTTGTCAACAACGTGTGGGATCAGCTTCATACGCTGCCCTCGGTCATGGAGCGTTTTTATAACCGGAATCTTTATCCCGGCGAGCGCATCGTGTGTCCTACCGTGTTTCCCGCGGAGCGTCGTGCCGAGGATGCCGGACAGCCGTGGCTTGATATACTTAACCCCTCGTCGTTTGATGCCGGTCATGTGATTGTCAATGTCGAGGAGGGAGGCAAGGACTATTCGGTTACTTACCTCACTGCCAATGATGAGTCGATGACTGTAAAGAGCGTGATGCGGTTCAAGTCATAAACGGCTTGAATTTGGTGTCAACTGTCAACTAAAATACCTATCTTTGCCATTCAAAAACGAATAAATATAGAATAATAATGCCCAACATCTCACAAAGAGGAGTCGAAATGCCCGCTTCCCCGATCCGGAAGCTGGCTCCATTGGCCGATGCTGCCAAACAGAGAGGAGTTCATGTGTATCACCTGAATATCGGTCAGCCCGACCTTCCCACTCCGCGAGCGGCACTCGACGCGATCCGTAATGTCGATCGTACGGTGTTGGAATATAGCCCTAGTCAGGGATATCGCAGTTATCGCGAGAAGTTGGTTGGATATTATAAAAAGTATGATATTAATCTTACGGCTGACGATATTATCATCACTACCGGTGGTTCGGAGGCTGTTTTGTTTGCCTTCTTGAGTTGCTTGAATCCGGGTGATGAGATTATCGTACCGGAACCTGCTTATGCCAATTATATGGCATTCGCTATCTCGGCAGGAGCCGTGATCCGGACAGTGACGACTACGATAGAGGAAGGATTCTCTCTTCCGAAAGTAGAGAAATTCGAGGAGTTGATCAATGAGCGTACCAAAGCGATCCTGATCTGTAACCCGAACAATCCTACGGGTTATTTGTATACGCGTCGTGAGATGAATCAAATCCGGGATATCGTAAAGAAATATGATCTTTATCTTTTCTCGGATGAGGTATACCGGGAGTTTATCTATACCGGTTCCCCGTATATCTCGGCTTGTCATCTGGAAGGTATCGAGCAGAACGTGGTATTGATCGATTCTGTCTCAAAACGCTATTCGGAATGCGGTATCCGTATCGGTGCGTTGATTACGAAAAATGCCGAAGTGCGTAGTGCCGTCATGAAGTTCTGCCAAGCTCGTTTAAGCCCGCCTTTGATCGGACAGATCGCGGCCGAGGCTTCTTTGGATGCTTCCGAGGAGTATGCCCGTGAAACTTATGACGAGTATGTGGAACGGCGTAAATGCTTGATCGATGGCTTGAACCGTATTCCCGGCGTTTATTCTCCCATACCGATGGGCGCTTTCTATACGGTGGCTAAACTTCCGGTGGATGATGCCGATAAGTTCTGCGCTTGGTGTCTGGAAGAGTTCGAATACGAGGGTCAGACGGTCATGATGGCACCGGCGTCGGGTTTCTACACGACACCGGGACTTGGTAAGAATGAGGTTCGTATGGCCTATGTCTTGAAAAAGGAAGATTTGGCGAAAGCTTTGACGGTGTTATCAAAGGCGCTGGAAGCTTATCCGGGAAGAATGTTATAAATGAATTTAGAGCTATTTATCGCCAAAAAGATACATTTCAGCAAGGAGGGGGATCGAGAGGTTACTCCTCCCGCTGTTCGTATTGCCATGATCGGGATCGCCTTGGGATTGGCGGTGATGATTCTTTCGGTGGCGATCGTGATAGGCTTTAAGAAAGAGGTCCGGAACAAAGTGATCGGTTTCGGCTCGCATATCCAGATCACGAATTTCGATAGTAATTCTTCCTATGAGTCGCAGCCGATAGCGGTTAGCGATACTTTATTGAATGCGCTCGATGCATTCCCCGGTATTCGCCATGTCGAGAAATTTGCGACGAAGCTAGGCATCTTGAAGACTGACCAAGATTTTCAAGGAATTGTCTTGAAAGGGGTGGACACGGATTATGACTGGACTTTCTTCAAGGATAATTTAAAAGAAGGCGAGATCTTTACGATCCAACCGGATAAGAACTCTACAGATGTTATTATTTCCAAGTATTTATCAGATCTGCTAGGACTAAAGGTAGGGGATTCTTTCCTGACTTATTTTGTGCAAGATGACGTGCGTGCCCGTAAGTTCACGATCACGGGGATTTATGAGACGGGTTTCCTTGATTATGACAAGATGTTCGTAATCGCTGATATTAAGCAGATACGCCGCTTGAACGGTTGGGATAAAGATCAAGTAAGCGGACTGGAGTTGCAAGTGGATGACTATGATCGTTTGGACCAAGTGGCCGAGGATGTTTATTTCGATCTGACGGAACGGCAAGACCGAAATGGCAATACGTTCTACGCCCGCTCGATCAAGGAGTTGAACCCGATGATCTTTAATTGGCTGGATGTGCTGGACATCAATGTGGTGGTTATCTTGGCGCTGATGCTTTCCGTCGCAGGGTTTACCATGATCTCCGGATTATTGATCATAATCTTAGAGCGTACCAATATGATCGGAATCCTAAAAGCCTTGGGACAAAATAATAACAGTATTCGCAAGATCTTCTTGTATGTCTCTTTCTTCTTGATCGGCAAAGGAATGTTGTGGGGGAATATCATCGGTATCTCTCTTTGTTTGCTTCAATCTCATTTCCACATTATCCAATTAGATCCTTCTATTTATTATTTGGATGCCGTGCCTATCGATCTGAGCCTATTTTCACTGTTCCTTTTGAATATAGGGACATTGGTCGCCTCCATGTTGATGATGTTAGGACCTTCCTATTTGATTACGAAGATTGATCCGGCCAAGAGTATCCGTTTTGAATAAAAGCCGTATCTTTGGCATACGTTCTAGTTTTGCCGGATTGATATGACAGATCTTATCTCTAAAGAAAAGCGTAGCTATATCATGTCTATGATTAAGGGCAAGAATACAAAGCCCGAGATTATAGTCCGTAAATACCTGTTCCATTGTGGCTTTCGCTTTCGTGTGAATGTAAAGCGCCTTCCCGGTACCCCTGATATCGTATTGCGTAAATATAAGACCGCTATCTTCGTGAACGGCTGTTTCTGGCATGGGCACGAGGGTTGCCCTGGATTTCGTCCTCCCCGTACCCGGGTAGAGTGGTGGACCGAGAAACTAAACCGGAATAAAGCTCGGGATGCCCGTGTACGTGAGGAATTACGAGCGATGGGCTGGAATACGATGGTGATCTGGGAATGCCAGCTTAAACCCAAAGAACGGCAAGCTACTTTAGAAAATGTCGTCCGTTTATTGGAAAAGACGTATTTGGAATCTACCTATCATGCGAAGTTTACCCCAGCCTACCCGCTATTAGAGGAGGAAGAACTTCCCAAAGTGGCGGAAGAAGAGATATCCTATGAGAGTGCTCATCATTATTAATTCTCCAACCGGAACGTATAATCCTTCCTACTTCTGAAAAGCCGGTAAATACGGACATATCCATTGAATATGGGTTGAATAAACTCCAATAGGAATAACCAACCGATAGTAGGGCTTTGTTGAAGCATTCGAGCCGATTTGCCGAAAACGATTGCCTTGATTATAAAACGTATCAAATATAATAATATGGCGATCAAGGAGATTAGCCAGTTGCCCTGTAATCCGATCACTACCGTAGCGATAACCGATGCTTGGAAAAGGTAGAAACAAGTGGATTCGAGATGATAGAATGTCAAGGCGCTTCCTTTGTAATACCGTTGAGTGGCGGCACGGGAAACCTTCATCTCTTTCCAGATTCCAAAACGTTCGATTTGATCCATTTCCGTTAGGCTGTCCGGGGTATAGATTACTTTCGTATTCTCCTTGGTCGAGGCTTCGTTGATGAATAAGTCATCGTCTCCCGCATGCAAGTTCAAGGATTGGTAGTAACCTTTATGCTTGAAGAATAACTCTTTCCGATAAGATAAATTTCGTCCGTTTCCGGTATATGGGTGATGGGAGAGGGCGGAAGATAGATAACGTAAACCCGTCAATAAGTTATCATAGGCGATCAACTTATGAAAGAATCCCTTGTAGTTGCTGTATTTGCAGTAGCCCAAGATAATACTGGTCTCGGGTGTGTATCCACCAACCATGGCGGATAACCATTGATCGTTGAGCGGTTGGCAATTCGCCTCCGTGAATAGAAGAATATCGTATTTGGCCGCTTTCGCACCTAAGGTAAACGCCAGTTTACGGCGGCTTAGGTAACGAGCGTCCGAGGGGACGTAAGTATGATACAAATGTTTATACTCATTTTGAAAGAACTTTAGCGTATCGTCGGTATCGTCGCTCGAGCCATCGTTGATAACGACTACCTGATATTCAGGGTAATCTTGTGTAAGTAACGCAGGAAGGTGTTTCTTGAGGTTCTCAGAATCATTTTTAGCGTATATGATGATGGATACGGGGAGTTTATTACCTTCCTCTAAGGTATCATCCGTTCGTTTTGACGCACGTAAAGGGCGGGCATAAGCGATCAGATAATAAAGAGATAAGATAACGAACCCTATTAAGGAGATTCCCAATAGGAAAAGCTCTGTATTATTGAGTAGAAACATAATAATGTGCCAATGTGATTAATATGCCAATGTGCCAATATCATTAATGAGCCAATATGATTAATACGCCAATGTGCCAATAAGCTACTCAAGGTATTTACATTGGCACATTGATCAATTGGCTCATTATTTTATCGTATCGGAATAATAGGCTTTCGGTAAATGACGGCAGTTGTATTGGGAGGCCATGACCTCGCCATAAGCGCCGGCGGAACGAAGGGCGATCAAGTCGCCACGATGAGCCTTATTCAACTCTACATCCTTACCGAATACATCCGATGACTCACAGATCGGGCCCACTACATCGTAAGTCTCTACTGCCTCATCGCTGCTGATGTTCTCGATACGGTGATAAGCGTCGTACATCGCCGGGCGGATCAATTCTGTGAAACCTGCATCGAGGATAGCGAATTTCTTCGTCTCTCCTTCCTTGACATATAATACCTTAGAGATTAATGTTCCGCATTGAGCGACGATCGAACGTCCCGGCTCAAAATGTACCTGTTGACCCGGACGTACTTGAAGCAGTTTATGAATGGCCGCGAAATAGTTATCGAAAGCCGGGATCGATAAATGATTCGGGTGATAGTAATCGATACCTAATCCACCTCCGAAGTTCAGGTTCTCCACTGTAACCCCGTGAGCTTCCAGTTCTTCCTGTATCTCATTGAAACGAATTACCAAATTGCGGAAGCTAGACATATCCGTGATCTGTGAACCGATATGGCTATGGATACCGATCAACTTCACGTTCTTCATCTCCTTTAATTTATCCAGTACGCCTCCTAATTGGCTCAGGTTGATACCGAATTTATTCTCCTTCATACCTGTCGTGATCTTGGCATGCGTATGGGCATCCACTTCCGGGTTGATACGAAGGGCGATAGAGGCTACTTTATTTTTAGCGACCGCCAGCTCATTGATGATTTCCAGTTCAACGGCAGATTCCACGTTAAAGCAGAAAATATCATTGTCCAGCCCTAGGTTGATCTCCCAATCCGCTTTGCCAACACCAGCAAAGACAATCTTATCGGCAGGAAAACCGGCATCTAAAGCTGCCTGTACCTCGCCGCCACTTACGCAGTCTGCGCCAAGGCCGTTTGCCGCTATGATGGAAAGGATACGGGGATTGGCATTCGCTTTCACGGCATAATGCACGTGGTAACCATATTTCCCGGATTCGGTTTTTACTACGTCTAATGTGTCTTGCAATAGCTTGACATCATAATAATAAAAAGGCGTAGAAAGCTGCTTGAACTTTTCTACAGGAAATGTTCCTTTGAGCATATTATACGAAATTATATAAAGATAAATAAGGGCAGTCTGTAAAAGGCCGCCCTCGTTTGTTTTTATTTGTTGTTAAATAAATGATCGCTTAGAGCTTGCAGCGCTCTCTGCTTGTCCGAGGCCTTAATCAGCAAGGAGACGTTGTAGTTGCTTCCTCCGTAGGAGATCATGCGAACCGGGACATCCTTCATGGCCTGTACGATACGAGCCTCGAAGCCGATGTTATCCCATTCTAGGTCGCCAACCACGCAAACGATAACCATATCCTCGTCTACGGTCACGGTTCCGTACTTCTTCAAATCGTCAACGATCTCTTCCAGATGCTTGCGGTTATCGATCGTAACGGAGACACCCACTTCGGAAGTCGTAACCATATCGATCGGAGTCTGGTAGTTCTCGAAAGTCTCGAATACCTTACGCAAGAAACCTGTAGCTAGCAACATACGTCCGCTCTTGATCTTGATAGAGGTAATATTGTCTTTGGCGGCAACCGCCTTGATCTTACCTTTCTCGATCGCGTTAGAGATCAATGTACCCGGAGCGTCCGGCTGCATCGTATTTAGCAAACGGACCGGGATGTTGTTCAATTTAGCCGGCAATATACAAGTCGGGTGAAGGATCTTGGCTCCGAAATAAGCTAACTCGGCAGCTTCCTCGAAATGCAATTGACGGACTGGAGACGTTCCCTGTACGATACGAGGGTCGTTATTGTGCATACCGTCGATGTCTGTCCAGATCTGGATCTCTTCCGCACCGATAGCCGCACCGATTAAGGATGCGCTATAGTCGCTACCACCCCGTTGTAGGTTATCGATCTCGCCGTAAGCGTTGCGGCAGATATAACCTTGTGTGATGTATAGATCAGCATCCTTATTATCAGCGAGTAATTTCACCAATTTCTCTTTGATATAGACTGGGTCCGGTTCCGCGTTCTTATCCGTACGCATATAATCCAAAGCCGGGATCAATACGGATTTCACGCCGCATTCGTTCAAATAAAGATTCATCATACCCGTAGAGATCAACTCTCCTTGTGCCAAGACAACCTTTTCCTCGAACAAGGTAAACAGATCCTTCGTGAACGTACGGATATATTCGAAATGAGATTTTATCAGTTCTTTGGCCTTCTGTTTATATTCCTCGGTGCTGTATAGTTCCTCAACATGGCCCATGTATTTCATGGCAAGCTTGTTGATGATCTCATTCGCTCCGTCTGGGTTCTTTTTGTACAGGTAGTCGGAAATCTCGACTAACGAGTTGGTTGTACCCGACATGGCTGACAATACAACGATCTTACGGTCTCCCGTGATCAGTTTCGCTACATCCTTCATTCTCTGTGCAGATCCCACAGAAGTACCGCCAAACTTTAAAACTTTCATCTTCTTTTGTTCTATATTAAATTGTTTTCTTTTTCAATCGAATGCGACCGCAAAGTTACAAAAAAATTATTCTCTGACATCACTTAGACAGGCATTCTCGCATTTTACTATGCGGGCAGGATAATTATGCACGATCGTATAGTTATGAGTGGTCATAATCACCGCCGTTCCCTGCTGGCAGATGTCGTGTAAGAGTTGTACGATTTGTCCGCTCGTCTCCGGGTCCAAGTTGCCGGTCGGCTCATCCGCCAGTATCAACTTGGGGTTGTTCAGAAGGGCACGGGCAATAACGATACGTTGTTGTTCCCCGCCGGATAGCTCATGCGGCATTTTATAGCCTTTGTCTTGCATGCCTACCTGACGGAGCACGTTGTCTATCCGTTCCTTGATCTCGCTTTTCTTTTTCCATCCGGTGGCTTTCAACACGAATTCCAGATTCTTGGAGACGGAACGGTCGGTCAACAATTGAAAATCTTGGAAGACGATACCTAGTTTCCTACGCAAATAAGGGATATCCTTCCGCTTCATCTTGGTGAGGTTGTAATCCATGATACGTGCCTCGCCTCGCAAGATCGGTATCTCGCAATAAAAGGACTTGAGCAGGCTGCTTTTACCGGAGCCTACCTTTCCGATCACATATACGAACTCCCCGTTACGAAGCGTGAGGCATGCGTCGTGTAATACCCTGTTTTCCTCACGGCATATCTCCACGTTTTCTAATTTGAGTAGAATATCTTCTTCCATAGAATTTATCAACCTTTATGTCTTTTCTTTAATTCACGGGCGAGGTCTTCCAGACGAAGTCCCTTGCTTGTCAATAATACGATTAAGTGGTAAACCAAGTCGGATGCCTCATAGATGAAGCCGTCTTCGGTTCCGTTGGTCGCCTCGATAACGGTCTCTACCGCTTCTTCGCCGACTTTCTGGGCCATGCGATTCACTCCTTTCTGGAATAAGGTAGTCGTATAGGAACCTTCCGGCATTTCTTGACGGCGACGCTCGATGAAGTTCTGCAAGTATTTCAAGAACATGATATCCTCTACGTTCTTCTCGCCGAAACAAGTATCCGCTCCCGTATGACAAACCGGTCCGGCTGGAATCGCCTTGATCAATAATGTATCGTTGTCGCAATCCGCCGTGATGCTAACCACCTGCAACGTATTTCCGCTACTCTCTCCCTTCATCCACAAACGGTTTTTCGTGCGGCTAAAGAATGTAACCTTACCCGTACTTACTGTCTCATCATAAGCTTCTTGATTCATGAAGCCCAACATTAATACCTTACTAGTGTTGTTGTCTTGTACGATAGCGGGTATTAATCCGCCCATTTTCTCGAAATCTAATTTCATCTTTATATATAATGTTTATATCCTTACATTGATCCCCTCGTCCTTGAGGTATTGCTTCAAGTCGCCTATCCGTATCTCGCCGAAATGGAAAACGCTGGCCGCTAAAGCCGCGTCCGCTTTCCCGTTGGAAAACGTATCCCGGAAATGTTCCATCTTTCCCGCTCCACCGGAAGCGATAACCGGGATATGCAACGTATCGGCCAAGGTAGCCAGAGCGTCGTTCGCGTATCCGTCTTTTACGCCATCGTGCGTCATACTGGTGAAAAGAATCTCGCCGGCGCCACGACTTTCCGCTTCCGAGGCCCATTGAAACAAATACTTATCCGTCGGGACACGCCCTCCGTTTAGATAGCATAGCCAGTCATTGTTCTCAAAATTAGCGTCAATAGCGACTACGCATACCTGACTACCAAAGTTCTTGGCGATCTCCTCGATTAATGCCGGGTTACGTAAAGCCGCCGAGTTGATCGAGACCTTATCGGCGCCAGCGCTAAGCAAACGATCCACGTCCTTCAATTCGTTGATACCTCCACCCACGGTAAAAGGGATGCTGATATGGGCCGCCACTTGTTTTACCAACTCGGTGAAAGTCTTTCGCCCCTCGTGTGAGGCGGTGATATCCAAGTACACTAATTCGTCGGCCCCTTCACGGCTGTACTGGGCGCCCAACTCCACGGGGTCTCCAGCGTCGCGAAAGTTCACGAAGTTGATGCCTTTTACGGTCTTTCCATCCTTTATATCCAGACAGGGAACAATTCTCTTGGCTAGCATATATCTATTTTATTATTTCAAGTAAAACGAAGTAAATCTTTCAACTGGATCTTCCCCTCATAAATGGCCTTGCCGAAAATGACAGCGGGAATCCCAGCCTCAGATAATTTCTCAATATCCTCGATCGAGCTTACGCCACCGCTCGCTATGATATAAAGGAAGGGGATCTCGTCCCGTATCTCTTTATATAAATCGATAGCCGGGCCTTGCAGCATACCATCCCGTGCGATATCCGTGCAGATCACCTTGGTAATCCCCTTGTCGTAATATCCTTTGATAAAAGGAATCAACTCTTGGCTGGTCGTTTCCTCCCAACCGCTGATGGCGATCTTCTTTTCCTTGGCATCGGCCCCTAATATGATTTTCTCGCTACCGAACTTGCTGATCCAAGAGGTGAACATTTCCGGGTTCTTCACGGCGATACTGCCCCCGGTTACCATCTGGGCACCGCTTTCGAAGGCGATCTCCAGATCATCCTCTTGTTTCAAGCCCCCTCCGAAATCAATGATCAAGGAAGTCCGGGTCGCTATCCGCTCAAGGATGCGGTAGTTGATGATGCGTCCCTCGCGGGCTCCATCCAAATCTACCACATGCAAACGCCGGATGCCGTTACCCTCGAACATCTTGGCCACCTCCAGAGGATCTTCGTTGTAAACCTTCTTGGTCGCGTAATCTCCTTGCGTCAACCGGACGCATTTGCCATCTATTATATCTATAGCGGGAATAAGCTCAATCATATCTTTAAAAAGTTTTTCAATATAACCTCTCCTACCGATCCACTTTTTTCCGGATGGAACTGTGTCGCGTAGAAGTTGTCCTTATGTAAAGCGGCGCTGAACGGAAGGATGTAATCGGTCGTAGCCGCCGTATATTCATTTACAGGTACATAATAACTATGTACGAAGTAAACAAATTTGTTCTCCAATCGCTCATTGAATAGGCCGCTTTTAACGTTTGTCAAGGTATTCCAACCCATGTGAGGAACCTTGTCCTCATGCTTTTGCGGAATGAAACGTTTCACTTCCGTAGGGAAGATCCCCAAGCAATCCGCGTTTCCCTCCTCCGAACGCATGCACATCAATTGCATGCCGAGGCATATCCCGAGTACCGGTTGCTTTAGGTTCAAGATCACCTGATCCAATTTATGCTCCCTTAAATACTCCATGGTCGTGAAAGCTTCACCTACTCCGGGAAAGATAACCTTATCCGCTTTATTTAATAATTCCGGATCAGCCGTGATGATCGGGGTAACGCCCAACCGCTTCAAAGCGTAATCTACCGAGTAGATGTTTCCGGCATTATATTTAATAATGGCAACGTCCATTGTTGTTAAGCATTTATATTGAGTCGCAAAAGTAACAAATTATCATTACATAATTATGAATGGCGACTGAAAAGTTCCAAAATGAAATGTATTTGTGATAAACTGGTGTGATCGGGAAGGGGATAGGGGCGGCATAATTATGTAGCTTCTGAGGTCTCTCCAGATATTTTTACTATCAAATATGATATTTTTTTGCGTCAGCTATTGCAGGTTTAAAAATAATACTTACCTTTGCACCGCAATCGAGAGATAGCGATAAAAGAAAAGAGGTTCGGTAGTTCAGCTGGTTAGAATACATGCCTGTCACGCATGGGGTCGCGGGTTCGAGTCCCGTCCGGACCGCCTCTTTTTCAAAATTATTATTGATTATAAAATGGTTCGGTAGTTCAGCTGGTTAGAATACATGCCTGTCACGCATGGGGTCGCGGGTTCGAGTCCCGTCCGGACCGCTTCAAAGAAAGCAAAATAAAGTAAAGCTCTGTAATTTAAAGATTACAGGGCTTTTTCTTTTTCCTCACTTATCAAGAATGACGGCTCACCTGCAAAACTCTATGTTTGTAAAACACTCGCAAAAGCAGGGGGCGGCAATCTGTTTTGCGGTTGGCTTCAATGATGTTGTAAGCGAAAATGCGATAACCTTGACGTTTTGTTTGAAAATCAGGGATTATGATGACAGGGCCTTTTTGCGAATAGAAGAAATAGGGAGTGCTTTATGTTCAAATTATCCATTTTACCCTGTTTTTTTGCATGAATATCTCTGTTGGGAGACGAAAGTAATGGGATTAGGTAACGCGAAAACCAGTGTTAGGCAACGCTACCGTATGTGTTTGGCGATACATACGGTAGGAATTGGGTACGCAACCTATAGAAATGGGCGACGCATCCGTATGAAAAGCACCTTTCTCCTGCATAAATATGAGATAGGATGAATTAATCTCGCTAGAATGAAAGGGTATATTTAAGCAAAGTGTTATAATACAATTGATTGCTGATATTTTTTCTCGTATTTGGTAACAGCATGTATCTTTGCCCGGAAAAAACGATTCTCCGGGGCTTCAGATTACATATTGTCATATTGTCAATTTGAGCGTATTACTTATCTTTCTCGCTGGCAATGCGGGCAATAATAAATGCTGCCTCCGAGGTAAGCCTCTTTCTGTATCTGTTCGCCACAGACGGGGCAAGGGTCATGGTAGGTGTTCTTCGATAGGATCGTGCGGTAATTGCCTAAGGCACCGTATAGATCCTTCTCCGTATCCCGGCCTCCTCCGCGAGTCATCTCTTCCAGCGTGGATTTCACGGTGTTGAAGAGGCGGTCTGTATCCTCTTCTGATAAAGTCGATATTTTTCGTTTGGGGGAGATCCGGGCATTGAACAAGATATCTTGGCAGACTCCGTTGCCCAGGCCCGGAATACGTTGCTCGGTGGCGAGTAACGCCTTCGCAGATATATCTTTCTTGAGATTCCGGATGAGACTGATAAAATAGGCTTTATCGAATCTCTCGTCCAACGGACATAGCTTATGGATGCTACCTTGGTAATAGGGATTGTCAAACTCGCCTTTGAAAGCGTAGATGGAACCATACATCGAAACCGTGAAAGCTAGGAACGAATCGTCCTCGAATACGATCATAAGCTGATATTTCTTCGGGGCCTTTTCCGCAGAGGTATAATAACGCATATTGGTTCCGTCTCCGATTAAGAGGTGGGTATCTGCGTCCATAAGGATGTCCACGAATGCGCCATAGCCTTGGGCGCCTAGGACCGTTCGTCCTACCAGCCTATTGGAGTATTCCGCCGGATCGCCATTATAGAACGTGAAACGGTGAGGACTGTTCGACTCGATAACATGCGCTATTCTTTTACCCTTTAGCGTTTCGCTAGCCTGTTTGCCAATGGTGGCGGATTCGGGAATCTCAATCATATTCGTATTGTTTTTAGAGGTGACAGGGTAAATATAGGCATATTTTCCGTATCAATATTCATTAATACGGAAAATAGGAACCGGACTTTAATTCTGGGTCGGATAAAGGGGCTTTCCTGTCTCGTCCACATCTGTCCAGTCTTTTACGTTGACACTGGCCAAAGTGACCGAATTACCGTTGATTACCGCTTTAAATAAATAAGAGTTTCCCGCTTTCAACTCGCCATCCGGAAGAGGGATCTGGGTGGTATAGGTGCGGGTACTGTTTTCATTGTCGGCGGATATTTCCAGCGTGAGAGTCATAGGAGCCGTATGTCTTATCGGCAACATGATATATTGGGCGGTTAATCCGTTTATCCCCATCTTATCAGCTTTCCCGAAGGCGGTAGCAGGAGTGATGACACCTGTGCCCAGATCCATGGTAGCCCCAACCACAGGAGGAGTGATCATGGCGGAGACCAATTGGTTGATCGTGATACCTTCACCGCCGGTTAATTCTACTACGACTTGGGTAGCCACATGGCCATAAACAATCGGTATATTGATTTGGGAGCTATTAACATCCTGTTGTATGGCGCTCCACCAAAGATAATCGATACCGTTGAAGAGGGGTTCGGATACGCCACTCGTGAATGTCGGGGGAATCGTGGAGAAATTGTCGGATACGGCGTAGAAATTATAAGTGCCATTGGAGAGAAACATTTTATATCCGTCACTTCCTGTTAACACCCCGGGAGATGAGGTTATGTAAAGACCTGACGCCTCGGGGCTTCCCTTGGTTCCGGCGTTGCTGTCGAAGACATAAACCCTGCTTTGTATCCCTTTATTCATGGGAGACATGGAACGTAATAGGTTCCGGCCCTCCACGGAGGCGTTGAAAGTCACCAACGTACTGTTTCCCGGGTCCTCGTTTCCCGAAGAGCCGTTTGGGGTTGTTCCATCCTCAAAAATAATCGTGTTCTTGTTGCATCCGGCGAGGAGTAACAGGAACATCGTGCTAAATGTAAGCGCATTTGCCGCTTTCAGTAAATTCCGTATCATATAATTTGTGTTTAGTGAATAGTCTATATAATACATTTTACGAACCGTTTTGGTTCAGAAAGCGGCAAATGTTTTAACTTTAATCTAGCGGTTTCACGTAAGACCAGTGGGTTTGTATGATCTTCCATTGGTTGTCGGGGTTACGTCTGTAAACCTCGGTGCAGTTCCATTTTATTACCTTGTCGGATAAGTAGCTATCAAGGTTGAAGGTGAGTACCGCTATGTTTTGTGCGACTTGTACGACCGGGCGGATCATGTCGAAATGATCTGCAGGAGGAAGTTGCATACCTTTATAATAAGTGCGCAGTTGTTCCAATCCCTCTATTTTCGTCTCTAGGGAAGGATCGAAGTAAATCACGTCGGTGTCTGAAAGCTCTACGAATACCATCGGGTCGGTCGAGGCTAGGGCCTCTTTTTCAAGGGAGATGATCATCTCCGGGATGTTCTCGTTTAATGTTTTGTTCTCCATATTCTTTTGTTGTGCGTTAGCGGATAACGTGCTTCCTAATATGAGAGCCGCTATCCATGATTTGTATTGTCTCATGATGCTTTATTTATTGATAGAGGCAAAATTAGACATACCGAATGGAGTTCGTATAATACGTATAAAGGAGGAAATAGTACTTTTTACGGTTTTGTATTCCTGCGATAGTTTAGCGGGGTCATGTTTGTTTGGGAACGAAATAGACGGATGAAATAGGATGGATCCTCGTAACCTAGAGCTTCCGTTATGGCGGATATAGGCAAGTCTGTATAAGTCAATAGCCGTTTGCTCTCGATTAGTATTTTGTTTAGGATGTATTGTTTAGCGTTGATGCCCGTAGCGTTTTTCACGATCTCATTCAGGTAGTTCGGGGTGATGCAAAGCTGATCGGCATAGCTCCGGATGGAATGATCTCGCTTGAAGGAATGGTTTACTAACTCGATAAATCGGTCTACATAGATGCTTTTAGATCGGGCGTTTGTGTCTGGTGGTAAAGCGTTCGAGTTAGAATATAACCTGTTGAGCAACATTAATGTCTCGTACAACAAGGCCCGGAGCAAGTGTTTGTCTTTCGACTGATAGTTCTTGATCTCTTTATCGATCTCCGAGATCAACTCGGAGATGCGGGCATAGGCTTTCTTGTCGAGACTGAGCTTGGAAGACCGTCTTTCCGTATGGAAATAAGAGAGGTTCCGGAGAAATGCCGGATCATTGAAAAAAGAGAGCAGGAACTCTTCCTCAAAGATAAGAGCGAATCCGTCTTGTATCGTTTTATCGTCCCATTTGCGTATTTCGCCGGGCCGGGTAAAGATGATATCTTGAGGCTTTACCCGGTTCGCTTGATGATCGATAAGGAATTCTCCCTCCCCGCTAGTGATCAATGTTATATCGTAATACGTCAATATATGTACGGGTTGTTCCTTGAGATACTTCTTGATCGTGTTCAAGGGAACGACGTCGATAAGTAGCTCATCGCCGTATTTGTGTTTATAGAAGTCGTATTGCGGTATATTATGATTCATCTGCTCATGTCTTTTATTTGAAAAGCATAGGAGCGAATTGGAGGAGATAAGCCCGCCAATTGGCCCAGATATGCCCTCGGGTGGATTCTACGTACTGGTATTTCATACCTAGGCTATCCATTCGCTGGCGGAATTGCTGGTTCGCGTCGTACAGGAAATCGTCCTTTCCGATACCGATCCAGAACAATTGATAACCGGATCTCTTGAGGTTTCCTAACTTCTCGTCGAGGTTCGTGTACATCGGGCTATTGGGGTCTACACCATTTGCGCTGAGCCCAGCGGAGAAAAGTCCTATATAGTTAAAATAGTCCGGATAATTCAATGATATATATAATGTATGGAAACCACCCATCGAAAGTCCGGCTATGGCTCGGTGTCGCTTATCCGGGATCGTACGGTAACGGTTATCGATGAAATGAATGATCTCGGTGAAACTCTTCTCGTACGAGCCATCCTTATAACCGGGGAAGCTGTTGCTCATGGCTGGTTTGTAATTCAGGTTATCGGATGTTTCGCCGGGAGCGGCCTGTTTACTGGGATTGCCGTTTGGCATAACGACAAGCATTGGCTGTATCTTGCCTTCGGCAATCAAGTTATCCATGATACGGGCGGTACGGCCAAGCTCCAGCCAAGCGTTCTCGTCGCCGCCACTGCCGTGTAACAGGTACAGAACGGGATAAGACTGGATGTTCTTATCGTAAAAAGGAGGTGTATAAACGCTAAGCCTACGTTCGCTCCCGAGGATATCCGAGTGATACCACGTGGTCGTTACATCGCCATGGGGCACGTCACGTACTTGATAATAATCCCCATTTCCCCCGTTGATATAGAACAGGCTGAACAAGGTGCCTACGTCACGGCAAGAGAATGGGTTGTTTGGGGCGATGTTGTAAATACCATCTATGTTTAAACGATAGGTGTACATTTCGGATGGCAGTGGGGGAGTCGTATAGCTCCATGTACCGTTTTTCCCTTTCGTCATCTGGCCATTGCCCTCGTTGGCTTCCCAGTCTCCTTTTACGGAGACGGACTTCGCTTTTAGGGCTTCTACATAGAAAGTAACGCTATTGTCTGAGTTGATCACGAGAGGTTCTACCTTATCGGTCTTGAATCCTACGTTCTGTTGGGCGAAAGCCATGGATAGAGGCAGTAAGAGAGCCGCGAGTAATGCTAGTCTTTTCATTTTATCTATACGGTTTAAAGAATTAAGTTATAGAGACAAATATACGATTTATTTCGGAAAAATAGAAGTTATACTTACTTGGCACTTGTAGTATATCTTTTTTGGTAAAGTAAGTATATCTTCTTTAGTACTTGCTGTATATATCCTTTTCTGATTAGGATGATTCTTTTTGATTATAACTAATACCTGATTTCACGTTACTACCTTTGCGGCTCTTCTATTGTTAATTAGTCTTATGTGTTTGCACAGTATTTGCTGTTTTGTGCGGCACATTTTTATTAAAAGTGTGCAGTGTTTGAAAAAAGTATTTATCTTTGCGACCGTTTTGTAATCAAGAAAAGTAAAACATGAAGAAAAAAGTAGTATTAGGTGCGGCATTGATGATGATGCCTTTGGTTTCTTTCGCTGGAGGATATTTGACGAATACGAATCAGCATGCAGCCTTTTTAAGGTCACTTTCGCGAGGTGCTGCAATTGATATAGACGGCGCTTTGTCAAACCCGGCGGGTCTTTCTTTTTTGCCGACAGACGGTTTCCGCGTTGGTGTGAGTATCCAAAGTGCTTTCCAGACCCGGGATATCGATGCCTCTTTCAGTACATACAATGGTTTCGACCCAGTGAATAAGGTGCCGACAGTGAGCGACGTTCCCTATAAAAAGTATTACAAAGGAAAGGCAGCCGCTCCCGTGATTCCGAGTGTTTTTGCGGCTTACAAAAAAGGTGATTGGACGATCTCCGGTTTCTTTGCCATTACGGGTGGAGGTGGTAAGGCTTCGTTTGACGATGGCCTGCCAATGTTCGAATCGGCTGCTATGGCCGGTATCTTCAAGGAAAGTGTAGCGAAATATATAAAGACTGGCGGTCAAAGTCCCATCGTCACGCCGGATATGTATACTATTAACAGTGCGATGGACGGAAAACAGTATATTTATTCCCTACAACTTGGCCTATCATACAAGATCACGGATTGGCTTTCTGCCTTTGCCGGTGGCCGGATGAACTATTTCTCAGGAAACTATGACGGGTATCTGGATGCAAAATTAAAACAGAATTTTGGTGGAGCGGATTTAATGAACCTGGCTTTGGATTGCGACCAGACAGGTTGGGGGTTGACACCGGTTTTGGGTGTCGATGTCAAATATGGTAAATTCAATTTCGGAGCTAAATATGAGTTTAAGACGAACTTGAACATCGAAAACAATACCAAGAAGTTGGATTATCCCGACAGTGCGGAAGATTTGGTTGGCCCTTATAAGCATGGTGTAAATACGCCGAACGATATTCCTTCCATGCTTTCGGTGGCAGCTTCTTATCGGTTTTTGCCCATGTTGAAGGCTTCTGTTGAATATCACTTCTTCGATGACAAGAAGGCGGGAATGGCCGGTGGAAAGCAGAAGGAACTGGAAAGAGGTACGAATGAGTATCTGTTTGGTATAGAGTGGGATGTTGTCAAGAGATTGACCATTAGCGGTGGCGCTCAAATTACAGATTATGGTTTGTCTGATAATTTCCAAAGTGATGTTAGTTTCTCCTGCGATTCTTATTCGCTGGGCTTTGGTGCTAAAGTGATGTTGAGCGAAAAAATGGCTTTGAACGTGGGATATATGTGGACAACTTACCACGATTATACCAAGAAGATGGACAACTACTGCGGCACGGGACTTCCTGGGCAGAATGTGTATAGCCGCACCAACAAGGTGTTCGGATTAAGTTTGGACTACGCTTTCTAAGCTTGAAAATATTCGTATCCTATTGAAAAAGGAAGCTGCTGTCGTGCGGCTTCCTTTTTTTGATTCATGGGTATTCACGGACTATATGAACCTATGCTTTACGGCTCGTAACCATAGGTTTTAGTCGCTGTAAAGCATAGCTGGGTATGGCATAAAAAAAGAGGGTGCATGACGCACCCTCTTTCTTGATTATTTGTTTTACTTGTTGCCGATTATAACTGAATCCAACGTACATAAGCGAAGTCCATACGGTGAGGCAACTCCTTGTTTACAGGATATACACGGAAGCCCATCTTATGGTTACCAGCCTCGGAAGGAGTGGTCGTTAACTTGAAGAATAACTTGGAGCCTTCTTCCTTCATCAACTCGAACTGAGCGGTATTGATTGGTGACAGCGTGTGTTTCTCCGGATCTTCCTTCATGACAACCATTTCAGCACCTAACATACCTTGTAGTTCATGACGGTCGATTACCAAATTGAAGTTGTATTCTTTTCCTACAACCGGGCCATTCACCGTCAAATCTTGGTCGCAAGTGAAGGATTCCACTTGGAAGCTATCCCAATGTTGCGCAACTTCCTCTTTCCAAGCAGCTAAT
This sequence comes from Parabacteroides sp. CH2-D42-20, assembly GCF_003670185.1. Taxonomy (NCBI): domain Bacteria; kingdom Pseudomonadati; phylum Bacteroidota; class Bacteroidia; order Bacteroidales; family Tannerellaceae; genus Parabacteroides; species Parabacteroides sp. CH2-D42-20. The sequence continues at coordinate 77,031 of NZ_RAYG01000004.1, forward strand.
TGCTTAGCGATCTCGTAGTTGTTAGCGGAAATATGAGCGGAACGAGTAGCCAATTTGTGATAGAAACGATCCTCATAATCGTCCAACATACGTTTCATCGTATAATCCGGAGCGATCTTGGCGATAGAGTTCTTGATATATTGGATCCAGTCCGGAGAGTAACCCTTGCTGTTCTTAGCGTAGTAAGTCGGGATGATCTCAGTTTCCAAGCAATGGTAGATCGTAGCCGCATCCAATTGGTCTTGGTATTGCTGGTTCTCATAAGTACGCTTGTCGGTCAATGCCCAACCTGCGCCTTCTACGTAACCCTCATACCACCAACCGTCAAGAACGGAGAAGTTCAATACACCGTTCATCTCGGCTTTCTCACCGGAAGTACCGGAAGCCTCTAACGGACGAGTCGGCGTGTTCAACCATACGTCTACACCAGAAATCAAACGACGGGCCAAACGCATATCGTAGTTCTCCAAGAAGATGATCTTTCCTAAGAACTCCGGACGGCGAGAGATCTCTACGATGTGTTTGATCAAACCTTGACCACCACCATCAGCTGGGTGAGCCTTACCGGTGAATACGAACTGAATCGGGAACTTCTCATTGTTAACGATCTTAGCCAAACGGTCTAAGTCCGTGAACAACAAGTGCGCACGCTTGTAAGTAGCGAAACGACGACCGAAACCGATCAGCAAGGCATTCGGGTTGATCTTCTCTAGGATAGAAACCACCTTGGAAGGATCACCTTGGTTCTTCAACCAGCTATCTTTATATTGAACACGGATGTAATCAATCAATTTATTCTTCAAGGTCATACGGAGATTCCAGATTTCCTCGTCGGATACATTCTGAATTCCTTCCCAACATTTGCGATTTGATTGATCCTCGAAAAGCTTCGTGCCTAATTTATCCGCATAGAATTTCTTCATCTCCGTAGCGGCCCAAGTCGGCATGTGTACACCGTTCGTTACATAACCAACGTGCAGTTCATCCGGGAAGTAACCTTTCCAAACCGGGGCGAACATACGCTGAGAAACCTTACCGTGCAACCAGCTTACGCCGTTAGCCTCTTGGCAAGTGTTCAAGGCGAATACGCTCATGGAGAATTTCTCGTTAGAGCCTGGGTTCTCACGTCCCATATCGATGAAGTCTTGCCAGCTAATACCTAACTTGCCGGGGAACTCACCCATGTAACGTCCGAACAAACCCTCATCAAAGTAATCGTGACCTGCCGGAACCGGAGTGTGTACCGTATAGAGAGCGGAAGCACGAACTACCTCCAACGCTTGGTTGAATGAAAGGCCGTCGTTTTGGATATAGTCTACCAAACGCTGAGCGTTGATCAAAGCGGCGTGTCCCTCGTTGCAGTGATAAATCTGTTTCTTGATACCTAACTTGTTCAGCATCATGATACCACCGATACCCAACAAATACTCTTGTTTCATACGGTTCTCCCAGTCGCCACCATATAATTGGTGCGTGATGGAACGATCCCATTCGCTGTTCTGAGGTATATCCGTATCCATTAAGTACAAAGGTACACGACCTACGCTAACTTTCCAGATATGAGCGTAAACGGTTCTGCCCGGATAAGGAACTTCCAATACCATCGGCTCTCCGTTCGACTGCAATACCTGAGTCAACGGCAGGGCGTTGAAATTTTGCGGCTCGTAATTGGCGATCTGCTGACCGTCCATGGACAAAGTCTGTGTGAAATATCCGTAACGATACAAGAAACCTACGGCACATAAATCGATATTACTATCGCTGGCCTCTTTCAAGTAGTCACCGGCTAATACTCCCAGACCACCTGAGTAAATCTTTAATACATTGGTCAAACCGTACTCCATGCTAAAGTAGGCTACAGATGGTTGTGTCTTGTCGGGTTTTACATTGATATAAGCTTTGAAATCAGCGTATACCTTTTGGATTTCAGCCATTAACTCCTTATCTGCTAAGATCTCTTCCATACGTTTGTGTGAAAGGCTTTGCAATAGCTGTACAGGGTTACCTTCTGTGGATTTCCAAAGTTGTTTGTCGATCTTGCCAAATAGTTTAGCGCCTTCATGATTCCATACCCACCAAAGATTCGTAGCGATCTCATTAAGTGGTTCCAACTGTTGTGGAAGCTTGGAATGTGAGTAGACGTCCTTCCAAATAGGACTGTTTGCGTTATTCGCCTTAATTTTCATTATCGTGAAGTTTAAAGTGTTTGTCTAAAAACGAGTGCAAAGATAGCATTATCTTATTAATTATGAGCAATATTTAGCTGTTTCTTTCCTCGGCATGCTTTATGGCGATGTCGAATGCGGTCAGATAATAGTCGATAAACTTGCTCCATTCAGCTTTTCGAGCGAGATCGAAACAACGCTGTTTGATTTCCTCGATGTCCGTAGCATCCTTTTGGCTGAGAGCTAGGATGGAGTTCATGATAGCGTCCGCTACCTCAAAATAATTGAAATCCGTACGATTAATAACCTCTACGCCTTCGCTAAGGTTATCTCCGGATACCGTTTTCTTCGCCCACATACCGAAACCGGCCAGATTGGTCGTGATCGTCGGTATACCGAAAGCGATACTTTCCAGCGGGGTATATCCCCACGGCTCGTAGTAGGAAGGATATACGGTAGCGTCCATCCCTATCAGCATATCATAATAGGTCTTATTGAAAATACCTCCTTTACCGTCCAAATAACAAGGAACGAATATGATTTTTAGTTTTTCGGATGCCGCGTTCGTGAAGCCGGCGTGGTTGATATAATTCAAGACCTTATCTTCTGGCATATTATGCAACCAGTGCGTAATGAAAGGGATTTGAAGCGGAGAGGTCGTCTTTATGTCCTGCTCGATCGCCTCTTTTAAATCCGCACGGGCAGCACGTACCCAAGCCGGTACCATGATAAAGGCGACGACCTCACGCTGCAGGCGTCCGGACGTACGTACACGGTTCATCGCCTCGATGAAGACATCGATACCTTTATTTCTGTATTCATAGCGGCCACTGGTGGAAACCAGCAAAGCGTTCGGGTCGATAGAGCAGCCCAATAATTTCTCCGCTACATTAATTAATGTACGACGTGCCTCCTTCCGCTTTTTAGCGTATTCCTTACCCTCGGGTACGAAGTTGGGCTCAAAGCCGTTCGGGGTAACGATATCCGGTGCCTTATCCAATAACTGTTTACATTCACGGGCCGTGATATCGCTTACGGTCGTGAAGCAATCTACGTAATGGGCGGCCTGCTTCTCTACGGAATGCTTGGCCTCCATGTTTAGCTCCTTAGCCATCTGATCGCCGTTGTAACCGTCCATATAAGCGTATAACGCTTTGTTGTTACCGGCGATAGAGCGTCCGATCGATGTGGCATGCGTCGTGAAAAGTGTCGCTATGGCAGGGATTTGCTTTTGAATGTAAAGCGCTCCCATCGCCAACATCCATTCGTTGAATAGGGCGGCGACTTTCTTGTTTTCCAGTTTGTAAAAGTGATAGAAACTCTCTATTACCTTACCGACCGCATACGCGAAGATACAAGACTCATCGTAATCGCCGTAGGCGTGGATGGAGTCAACTCGGAAATTTTCCCACATAGAATAGAAAAAGGCGTCTCGTTCACTGAAGTAGGATTTGAAATCTACCAGTATAACAGGGGGGATACCCGGTACGTTCCAGCGACCAACCTTAACTTTCAAGTGATCTACTGCCTCGGCGTGCTTTCTCCAATCCTCAAACAAAGATGCGTCTTCCGTAAAATCGGGAGCGGTTGTGTTTGCCCACACATCCGGACCGATGAATATTACTTTGTCGTTAAAAATTTGTTGAAGCGTATGAGCTTTAGTCGATAGTACGGTATAAATACCTCCCACTTTATTACAGACTTCCCAGCTGCTTTCAAAGAGAAACTCTGGCGTCTTTATCATTTCGTTCATATTTGATTTGTTTATAATCAATGATTTCACCGCTGCAAAGATAATTCATTTTATGTTTTTTCTTGGCCTTTCCTCGGTATTTAATAACATATGTTCTATATTTGTGGATAATTAAATATGAAATAATTATGGCTAAAAGAAGAATTTTAAAGAAAGAGATCAGCTACGTGGCTGGTGAATTGTTCACGGAAGCGCTGGTTTGCAAATTGTATATACCCGGAGTAAATCAAGAGAAAGCGGATGCTTTGATGGCTCGTATCCTAGATATGCAAGATAGTTATATCGTTCGTGCCGGACACCCCGACGGCAAGGATAACAAGGCTCTCGTACGGAATTATTATCGCAAATTAAGAGAGGACTTGCAAAACGAGGTTAACGCTATCGCCGACGAGATAGGAGAGTTGAGCAAGGACAAATAGGCATGAAGAAGGCAATTAGTAAGACGATACTCCGTATGGCGGGGTGGAAGCTGGGCCCGGTGGATGGCGTGGATTTGCCGAAATGTATCGTATGTGTGGCTCCGCATACCAGTAACTGGGATTTTATCGTAGGGAAACTTTTTTATACCTCGATCGGGTGTAACGCCGGTTTCCTTATTAAGAAAGAGTGGTTCTTTTTCCCTTTTAATTTGCTGTTTAACTGGCTGGGAGGTGTTCCGGTGGATCGTGGTAAACGTACGTCGGTGACCGATCAGATGGTGGAACGTTTCAAGACCAGTGAGCGGTTTCAATTGGCCGTCACACCGGAAGGTACCCGGAAGCGGGCCAAGGACTGGAAAAAAGGATTCTATTTTATCGCTTTGAAAGCGAACGTGCCGATCGTGGTGGCTTATTTTGATTATGGAAAGAAAGAGGTTGGCACGAAAGGTGTTTTTTATCCGACAGGTGATGTGGATAAAGATATCCATACGATACGAGAGATGTATCGGGGAGTTACCGCCTGCCATCCTGAGAATTTCGTACAGGTATAGGAGTTTCATGGTGAAGAAATAAGAGTTTTGCTATAGGAAAACAAAAGTTTTCCCTAGGAGAAACAAAAGTTTTGCTATGAAGAAACTACTGTTTCTTCACCATGAAACTGTTTCCTTGTCACAATATGTCTTTTTATTACCTTAATATCTTTATTCTATGACTGAAGACTTACGTATCAGTATGATACAATCCCATATCATTTGGGAAGACCGTGAAGAGAACTTGGGTTATTATGGCGAACTGTTGCGCCGTGTTAGTGGAAGAACCGATTTAGCGGTATTGCCGGAGACGTTTACTACGGGATTTTCCATGGACGTAGAGAAACAAGCCGATACGATGGATGGACGGACTGTACCGACTATAAAGGAATGGGCTAAGAAATATAAACTGGCCGTGGCTGGAAGTTTTATCGCGAAAGATAACGGAAAGTTCTACAACCGGGCTTTTTTCATCACTCCGGAAGGAGAGGAGCATTATTACGATAAGCGTCATTTGTTCCGTATGGCGGAAGAGGACAAGCATTTCTCGGCGGGCGACAAACGTCTGATCGTGCCTTATAAAGGCTGGAATATTTGTTTGCAGGTTTGTTATGACCTACGTTTCCCGGTTTGGAGCCGCAACGTGAATAACGAATATGATCTTTTGATTTATGTAGCCAATTGGCCCGAGGCCCGGAAGAAGGCGTGGAAGGCATTGCTGCATGCACGTGCCATCGAGAACATGGCTTATGTCTGTGGCGTGAACCGTGTGGGGGTAGATGGGAAAGGTTTTCTTTTCAGAGGGGATTCCATGATTTATAACGCAAAAGGAAAGAAATTGGCTGATGCCGGAAAACGAGAGGAAATCACCCGGACATGTACCTTGAAGAAGAGCGAGCTGGATGAGTTCCGGGCTAAGTTCCCGGCGTGGAAGGATGCGGATGGATTTAGTATTGACTTCTAATCGTTTAATTCCTTCTTATTATGGAAAAACGTAATCCTTGGGCTTGGATCCCGTCTCTTTATTTTGCCGAAGGCTTGCCCTATGTGGTAGTCATGACGCTTTCTGTGATCATGTATAAACGTCTGGGCGTCTCAAATACGGATATCGCCTTATTTACCAGTTGGCTTTATTTTCCTTGGGTGATCAAGCCCATCTGGAGCCCGTTCGTAGACTTGATTAAAACGAAGCGTTGGTGGATTTATAGCATGCAGCTATTGATTGGCGGGGGAATGGCAGGTGTGGCGTTCGTCCTTCCCGGGGATTTCTTTCTGCGGTTTACCTTGGCTTTCTTTTGGTTGATGGCGTTTAGTTCCGCTACGCACGATATCGCTGCGGATGGGTTCTATATGCTGGGCTTGACGGAGGAGCAACAAGCGTTCTTTATCGGTATCCGAAATACGTTCTACAGGGTGGCGATGCTAACGGGACAAGGTCTGCTGGTCATGCTGGCGGGGCTTTTGGAGGAGAGTACCGGGCGGATTTCTTTTGCTTGGAGTCTGGTGTTTTTTGTATTAGCCGGTACCTTTATCGCCTTGGCTTTGTGGCATAAGTATATCTTACCCCGTCCGGCGAGTGACGCGCAACGTACGAATATCACCCCTCATACCATCTTGGTGGAGTTTGGCAATACTTTCGTGAGTTTTTTCAGCAAGAAAGGGATTGTCCCGGCTTTGCTTTTTATGCTGACGTATCGTTTGGGGGAATCCCAATTGGTAAAGTTGGCTTCTCCTTTCCTGCTGGATGGGCGGGAGGTTGGCGGGCTGGCGCTCAGTACCGGTGAGGTCGGGTTCGCTTATGGTACGGTGGGAGTGATCTCCTTATTGCTCGGAGGGGTTTTAGGAGGTCTGGCTATATCCCGGGGGGGCTTGAAGACTTGGTTATGGCCTATGGCATTGGCTATCTCCTTGCCGAATCTGGTTTATTTGTATATGGCTTATACGATGCCGGAGAGTATTGTTGTCGTAAACGCTTGTGTCGCTGTCGAGCAATTCGGCTACGGATTTGGCTTTACGGCTTATACGATGTATCTGATGCTTTTCGCCGAAGGGGAATATAAGACTTCGCATTATGCGATCAGTACCGGTTTCATGGCGTTAGGTATGATGCTACCGGGAATGGCATCGGGATGGATACAGGAGCAGATCGGTTACCAACATTTCTTTATCTGGGTAATGATCTGTTGCATACCTTTATTTATTGTATTGCCGTTCTTGCGTTTCAAGAAAAAATAATCTTATACCGATAATCCGGGAGTGTAGGGGAGGGTCACGATGAATGTGCTACCTTCCCCTTCTTTGGATTCTAGGGTGATATATCCTCCGAAGTGTTCGATGATAATTTGGCAGATCGCCAGTCCGAGACCTGTCCCTTGCGCAAACTCGTCCAGTTTGTTGAACCGTTCGAATACTTGGGCTTGCTTATCTGCGGGAATGCCTTTGCCCGTATCGGTAACGGAGATCTGGATCCAACGTTTATCTTGCGTATAATCGTATTTAATCAAGATGTATCCTTGCGTCGTGAATTTTGCGGCGTTGTTTATGAGGTTGGTAATCACTTGGGTTAATCGATGTAAGTCCGCTTGGATAATGGCCGGGAGGACCGGCAGTTGTATTTTAAGCGCTACGCCTTGGGGCATCAACAATTGATGGGTGCGGTAGATATGGGATAGTAATTCGTTTAAGTCACAATTCGTGAGGGTAAACGACATCTTACCGGACTCGATGCGGGATAGATCGAGAATGTCATTGATTAATTTCAATAAGAGGTCGCTGTTCTTACTGATAACTTGCATGAACTCATCCCTCTCGTTCGGGCTTATTTCCATATCGCTTGTTAGCAGTTCCGAAAATCCAACGATGGCGTTAAGCGGGGTACGTATCTCATGGCTCATATTGGCGAGGAACGCTGATTTCATTTGGTCCGCTTCCTCGGCCCTTATACGGGCTTTGATAAGATCTTCCTCTACTTCCTTACTTTGTTGGATATTTAAGCAGAGCCCGTTTACTCCGACATTATTGCGGGTGGAGTCTTGTCCATTCTTCGCTTGCGCATATCTGAATTCCCACCATATATGCCCTTTGCCGTTGAAATTATATCGGCGGCGGGTGATCTTACGGGAAGGGAATCCTGTATCAAGCAGGTGCTTATGTTGGATGAAATCTTCCCGGTCTTCAGGGTGGATAGACTCTTGGAATTGCGTGGAGGTGATCGGCTTTATCGGCATATCCAACGACTTATAGAAATCATGGTCGAACTCGAATACGCCGTTGCTGTATCGGAATGCGAAAATATCACCGCTCTCTAAAGCCAACGAGAGGAATTCTTTCTCTTTCCGTAAACTTTCTTGAGCCTGTTTCTTGTGAGAGGCTTCGCGACGGTATTGTACTCTTTGATAGAAAAGCGTCCATAGGATAAATAGGGTTAGAAGAATCCCGCATAGAATAATATATGTTTGATAACGAACCACAAAGGGCATGTTCAAGAAGATGCTGTTTTGAGGCAGTTCTTTCCAATCGATCCCCCATTTATTTAAAGTCGGGTAATCGAACAGATAGTTTTTGGCGCTTTCTGTTATTTGTGGGAAGCTATTGGCCGGTGTGCCTTTGAGTATGCTGGCAGCTCGTCGTAAGGCTTCTTGGGTTTGGCTCTCTACCGGGGTCATATATCCCCCGATGAAGCCTCCGTCATATCCTACGGATTCGTTGATCGCCGAGAAGCTGGGAAATGAGCAGAACCTACCTAAGGCTATCGAGGTATAATCTCTTTTGGTAGCAAGGTAGGCCTTGTTGTAAGTACTTGTACCTAATCCCCAGATCAAGTTGGAACTGGTGCGGGGTTGAATGGTTTGTATATAGAGGGAATCGAACGGTACTTTTGGGAACCGCACTAAAGAAGAGGATCTCTTTTTATCGGATGGGGATGAATACTGGGGATATTTAAGGTAATCGGGTCTAGCCTTGGAGCATAGCCCTTTTATTTGCTCATCCATATCTTTCAGGATCTTTTTGTCAAGAGCTGTACTATCAGAGACACGTACAATCACGCATTTTCCCATGATTCGCTCAATAAGTTCGACGTTTTTCCGATAGTCCGGCTTATCCCAAAATCCGGATACGTTAGGATACTTTTGAATTAAGGGTATGTTTGGGTAGTTGACTCCGGTAAAAACGATAGGTACGCTATCTAATAAAGGATGTTCGCAAGCCAATAAGGAATAGGTCGCTTGATCATCGTTTACGATTATGATATCAGGCTTCCATAAAGATAACGTATTGAGTTCCGTATATATTCTTTGTTTCTCTTCTGGCGATTGATAAGCTTCGCAATTAAGATAGAACGTGAAGATACTGGCATGAATGCCTTCCTTCTGGAATCCTTTTTTAAAAGCCTCTTCTATATCTTTATAGGCTTGAAAGTCCGGCTCATAAGATTGGACTATCAAGATACGCTTTTCCGTGGTTGAGCGTTCGCAAGAATTTGCGACCAATAGAAATAATGGAAGCAACAATAAAAAAAGATAACGATAAGAAGTGTTCGCCATGTGTATAGCTTCAATATAATAGGTACAAATGTATAAAAAGTAATTGGATATCAAAGAGACAAATGTCTATTTTTCTTGGCTTCTGAGGTTGGTTTATAATTCGAAAACCAAGGAGATGCGGCACCCCTTATTCTTTTCGGACTGGAGCAAGATACGCCCGTTTAATTGTTTTACGATAGCTTGGCAGATCGATAATCCAAGACCTGTTCCTTGCACGAAATCATCCAGCTTCTTGAAACGCTCGAATATCGCTTCTTGGTCCTCGGGAGAGATCCCGATGCCTGTATCCTGCACATAAAGTCGGACGTCTTGTGCGTCAGCGGAATACTCGTAACCGATCTCTATAAAGCCTGCGGAAGTAAATTTTATGGCATTTTTCAGTATGTTCTCGAGCGCTTGGTAAAGTCGCTCCTTATCCGAATATAAGCAGATCGGCGTATCGGGGCATTTCTCCTTGAATTCGATACCTTCGGGGACATCGGAAAGATGTTGTTTGTAAAGGGTTTTCACTAAATCCGTTAAATTGCAGGATTCTTTATGAAAGACGATACCTCCGGATTCAATCCTTGCCAAATCCAATATGTCATTGACTAACTTTAGTAATAACTCGTTATTGGTCGTGATGATATTAGCGTATTGCTCCTTCTCTTCCGCTGTCAGATCCAGTTCGGCGATTAGGCTTGAAAAGCCGATGATCGCATTTAGAGGGGTACGTATCTCATGACTCATGTTAGCCAAGAATACGGATTTCATCCGGTCGGACTCATTGGCTTTCTCCAAGGCTTCCGCTAATGATTCCTTTTCATGTAATAGGGCTTTTTGCGCTTGTCGTTTTGCCTTGGATTCTTGGGTATACATGATGATGAAGCTACCGAAGACAAAGCAGCACATCGTGCTGACTACGATTATCAAGCTCCAGAATAATCTTGGATATTGGTCCTTAAAAGGAAAGTTCAAAAGTATAGCATCCTTCGGAAGAAGCCTTTTATCGATATTCCAATATTTGACTTCATTGAAATCAAATACATAATTCTTCTTGCTCTTTGTTATCTGTGGGAATGATTCGCTAGGGGAGCCTTTTAATATTTCTGCGGCTCTATCGGTAGATTCTTCTATTTGGGTTTCCAAGGAGGTGATATAGCCACCTACAAGTTTATTCGAATATCCTAGATCCTCGTTGATCGCCGTAAAAGAGGGTTTACTGGAAAAACGGCTGGTGTTCAATACCCGGTAATCCCGTTTGGCCTGTAGATAGTAGATGTAAGGGACGTGTTTACTCATGTACCAAGAAACAGCTGATAGCTTGTCTCCTTGTACGGGCACGATGTTGACGGTCGTACTATCCGGCCGCTTTAAGCTTTGATTGACCCTGTCCAAAGTAGCGATCTCTACCGGTATATACATGATACGATTATTATCGACCCGAATGTCTACTTGAGCACATTGCTCATGTAACGTAGCCTTAATGTGCCTATCTATATACGTACTATCGTGCAACATATAAATCGTAGACTTGCCCAACAGATGTTCTATCAAGCGGATGTTCGTGACGTAGTCGGGCTCGTCCCAGAATCCGGAAACATTCGAATATTGCGCCAATAGTGCCTTATTGGGGAAATTTACGCCGCCAAATACAATGGGAATTGTAGAAATTAGCGGATGATGGCATTGCATTAACGTGTAAGTCGCTTGATCCTCGTAGACTAATATCAGATCGGGTTTCCAAGTAGAGATCGAATCTAGATACAGGTACATCCGTTTTTCTTCGGCGGGTGCCGCATATTGCTCGCAGTTCAAATAGAATGTTTGGATCGACGGATTAATCCCCTTTTTCTCGAGGGATTCCCGGATCAACCGATCGCAGTCTTTATAAGCTACATAATCGCTTTCATAGGAATGTACTACTAATATACGATATTTATTTCCCGACTGTTGACAAGAGGACTGTAGAATGGCTAGCAGAAAAAGTAGAACAAATATGTAATATTTCTGTATAGATCTCGCTAGCATAAGTCGAAAATTAGTACGTTGCCCTTAATCGTAATTTAAAATGAGTGTTTTTATGCGAGTGCAAACTTATTAATAATTATTGGATATCAATGGCTTTTTTATTGAATATATAGGGCTAAAATAAAAAACGGCTATCAGATCCCGAAGGACCCGATAGCCGTTTTTCTATCTTATGTGGAGTAAAGGAGCGGTTAAAAACCGCTTCTTTTTATTTTACTTCCTCAAAGTCAACGTCCGTAACGTTACCGTCTTTGCTGTTGTTGCTGCTACCTGCGTTACCGCCAGCTTGTTGACCACCGAAGTTAGGATCTGCTTGCGGGCCGCCTTGAGCACCGCCACCTTGAGCGTTGTACATTTCTTGGCTAGCTGCTTGGAATACGCTGTTCAATTCTGCCATAGCAGCATCGATACCTGCGATATCCTGAGCTTTATGAGCTTCTTTCAATTTGTTCAAGGCACCTTCGATCGGAGCTTTCTTGTCTGCCGGAAGCTTGTCGCCAAGATCTTTCAATTGTTTCTCGGTCTGGAAGATCATGCTATCCGCTTGATTCAATTTATCGATACGCTCTTTCTCTTTCTTATCGGCCTCTGCGTTTGCGGCAGCCTCTTCTTTCATACGCTTAACCTCATCATCGCTCAAACCGCTGGAAGCCTCGATACGGATACTTTGTACTTTACCGGTTCCTTTATCCTTGGCGGATACGTTCAAGATACCGTTGGCGTCGATATCGAATGTAACCTCGATCTGAGGGACACCACGTTGTGCGGCAGGTATTCCATCTAGGTGGAAACGGCCGATAGACTTGTTGTCTTTAGCCAAAGAACGCTCTCCTTGCAAGATGTGGATCTCAACAGAAGGCTGGTTGTCTACAGCAGTCGTAAATGTCTCGGACTTCTTGGTCGGGATGGTCGTGTTAGACTCGATCAATTTAGTCATTACACCACCCATTGTCTCAATACCTAAAGACAGCGGAGTAACATCCAACAACAATACGTCCTTAACCTCACCTGTCAATACACCACCTTGGATCGCTGCACCTACGGCTACTACTTCATCCGGGTTAACGCCCTTAGACGGAGCTTTACCGAAGAATTTCTCAACGATAGCCTGTACAGCCGGGATACGAGTAGAACCACCTACCAAGATCACTTCGTCGATATCAGAAGTTGACAAACCTGCGTCTTTCAAGGATTGACGGCACGGTTCGATACATGCTTGGATCAGACCGTCAGCCAATTGCTCGAATTTAGCACGAGTCAAAGTCTTAACCAAGTGCTTTGGAATACCGTTTACCGGCATGATATACGGCAAGTTGATCTCCGTGCTAGTCGTACTTGACAACTCGATCTTCGCTTTCTCGGCAGCTTCTTTTAAACGTTGTAAAGCCATCGGGTCTTTACGTAAGTCTACGCCTTCCTCTCGTTCGAATTCTTCAGCCAACCAGTCGATGATTACGTGGTCGAAGTCATCACCACCTAGGTGAGTATCACCGTTTGTTGATTTTACCTCGAATACGCCGTCACCTAACTCAAGGATGGAGATATCGAATGTACCACCACCTAAGTCGAATACGGCGATCTTCATGTCTTTGTTCGTCTTATCCAAACCATAAGCTAAAGAAGCGGCAGTCGGTTCGTTTACGATACGGCGTACGGTTAAACCTGCGATCTCACCAGCCTCTTTCGTAGCCTGACGTTGAGCGTCACTAAAGTAAGCAGGTACTGTGATAACGGCTTCCGTTACTTCCTGTCCCAAATAATCCTCAGCTGTCTTTTTCATTTTCTGCAGGATCATCGCTGAGATTTCCTGCGGAGTATACAAACGTCCTTCGATATCTACACGAGGAGTGTTGTTATCACCACGCACTACTTTATAAGGAACGCGATTGATTTCCTTTTGTACTTGGTCATAAGTTTCACCCATGAAACGTTTGATAGAGAATATAGTCTTTTCAGGATTGGTGATAGCCTGACGTTTTGCGGGATCACCTACCTTACGCTCGCCGCCTTCTACGAAAGCTACGATTGAAGGTGTTGTTCTTTTACCTTCGCTGTTCGCAATAACAACCGGTTCGTTACCTTCCAATACGGCAACACAAGAGTTGGTTGTTCCTAAGTCGATTCCAATAATCTTTCCCATGATTGTAAATATTTTAATTGTTATTATTCATCGTCCGTCATCTTCCTTGTTGAAAGGATTCACATAGTATTCAACAAATGCCGTGCCAAAGAAGTTCGGGTTTGAAAATAAATAATGCGTGTCATGAATCGTGACATTTTGACGGTTTGGCAGGATACAAAAAGCCCCGGAACCGTTCTAATAGGCCCGGGGCTTCTCTTGTTATTTGTTGATTATTTCCTTTTCTTCTTTCATGTCAAGCTCATTCTTGTCGGCATCAAAGAATTTGTATTCAAGAAAGGCGAGACTTTGATTGGGAATAACTTTTAAACCATGGGTGTACTTCATTTTCCACTTCATGCTCAAGGGGAACAACCCCTTGTTCACATACGCTGCGACATACGGATGTACATGCAGGGTGAATTTCTTCACGTGATGTTTGTTTACTAAGCAATCTATTTTTTCTTCCAGGCTGTCGGTAAACAGGATGGAAGGCTTAACCGTTCCTGTTCCGAAACAGGATGGGCAGTCTTCTGACGTATCCACGTCCATTGCCGGACGTACCCGCTGACGGGTAATCTGCATCAAGCCAAACTTACTAAGAGGAAGGATGTTGTGTTTAGCCCGGTCATTTGCCATTGCCTTTGTCATGTGTTCAAATAGCTTTTGCCGGTTGGCAGCCTCTGCCATATCGATAAAGTCTATAACGATGATACCTCCCATGTCTCGTAAGCGGAGCTGACGGGCGATCTCATCGGCGGCGGCTATATTTACGTCGATAGCTGTCTTCTCTTGAGCATCGCTGCCTTTGGAACGGTTCCCGCTGTTCACGTCGATAACGTGCATAGCTTCCGTGTGCTCGATAATCAAGTAAGCTCCACTCTTGTAAGTGACAGTTCGTCCGAATAGCGACTTGATTTGCTTGGTGACCGCAAAGTTGTCAAAGATAGGAAGCTCTCCCGTATATAACTGTACGATTTCTTCCCGTCCCGGTGCGATCAAGCTTACATAGTCGCGGACATTATTGTAGACCTCCTTGTCATTTACATAAATATTTTGGAAAGAGGGGTTGAATATATCCCGAAGTAAAGCTACGGTACGTGCCGTTTCTTCGTAAACGATAGCCGGAGCTTTGAGTTTAGGCACCTTCACGATATTATCTTCCCATCGTTTCACCAATGTCTTTAGTTCATGATCAAGCTCTGCGACACGTTTGCCCTCCGAGGATGTCCGTACGATAACACTGAAATTCTTCGGTTTGATACTTTGGATTAACTGGCGCAAACGAGCCCGTTCCTCGCTTGATTTAATTTTGGTGGAGACAGATACTTTATCGGCGAACGGTATCAGCACGATATATCTTCCGGCAAAAGAAAGCTCGGAAGTCAATCGGGGACCTTTCGTCGAGATAGGCTCTTTAGCAATTTGAACCAACACCTCTTGTCCTACTTTCAGCACGTCGCTAATACTCCCGTTCTTTTCGATCTCCGGTAGAATCTGAGTTTTCGACAGTACCGGCGCCTTTTTGGGATCGCTCAGCAATTGCTTTAAATATTTCTGTTGGGTGTTGAAGTTAGGACCTAAGTCCAAATAGTGAAGAAACGCATCCTTTTTGTAACCGACATCAATGAACGCAGCGTTTAAGCCCGGCATCAGTTTCTTAACCTTACCTAGATAGATATCACCAACGGCGAACGAGACGTTGCGGGCCTCCTTTTGGAGCTCCACAAGGCTCTTGTCCTCCAAGACGGCGATAGATACCTCTTTGGGCTGTACATCAACTACTAATTCACTAATCACTTAAGATGTGTTTTTTAAGATCAGACCTTATAAAATACGCAAAGAACAAACTTAAAAGGTCACTTATTAAGTTTGTTCTTTAGAGTTCGTTAGATAGACTTATTTCTTCTTATGTCTATTCTTCTTCAGTCTCTTTTTGCGCTTGTGCGTAGACATTTTATGTCTTTTTCTTTTCTTTCCGCTAGGCATCGCTTTAAAATTTTAAATTAAACGTATAATAATTAATTACTTAACTTCACCAATAAAAGTCTTAGCCGGCTTGAATGACGGAATGTTGTGTTCCGGGATGATGATCGTAGTATTTTTTGAAATATTACGAGCTGTCTTTTGAGCTCTCTTCTTAATAACAAAACTTCCGAAACCTCTCAAGTAAACGTTTTCGCCTTGGGCTAAAGAACTTTTTACGATATCCATGAAGGACTCAACGCTTGCTAGCACTGTCTGTTTGTCGATACCAGTGCTTTTTGAAATCTCGCTAACAATATCTGCTTTAGTCATGTCTATAAATTAATTAATTGATTTTGACCTATTAATTTTTTGGAATGCAAATATATAGCTTTTTATTTAAGTGGAAAAAGAATTGAGCTTCAATTTTTAAATAAAAAGATTCTTCTCGATTCGTAATATATATGTATGTTTGCGGTAATCAAATAGTTATGATGTTGAAAAGTGAGAAAGGGAGCAGTTATGTTACAGTATGAAAGTGAGTTAGAAATCAGCCGGATATTGGTTGAGTGGTATGAAACCTATAAAAGAGAGCTTCCTTGGAGGGAAACGAGAGACCCTTATATCATCTGGATATCGGAGATTATATTGCAACAAACCCGGGTTGTACAGGGATTGGAGTATTTTTTGCGTTTCACCGAACGTTTCCCGGATGTGGCATCTCTAGCGGCGGCGGAAGAGGATGAGGTGCTGAAATATTGGCAGGGCTTGGGGTATTATAGCCGGGCTCGTAACTTACATGCGGCGGCTAAATCTATCATGGAGCGGTTTAACGGGGTTTTCCCGGAGAATTATAAAGAGGTATTATCCTTGAAAGGTATCGGGGAGTATACGGCGGCGGCGATCGTCTCCTTTGCTTGGAACCAACCGTGTCCGGTCGTGGATGGAAATGTGTACCGGGTACTTTCCCGTTTGTTTGCCGTAGATACGCCGATCGACACCACGAAGGGTAAAAAGCAATTTGCGGAACTGGCCGGAATGATCTTGGACCCTAAGAACGCAGGGACGCATAATCAGGCGATCATGGAATTGGGTGCTTTGCAATGTGTTCCTCAAAACCCGGACTGCGGGGTGTGCCCGCTAAAAGATAAATGCATGGCGTTCGCTTCCGGCAATGTGCAAGCTTATCCGGTGAAACAAAATAAGACGAAGACAAGGGATCGTTATTTCCACTATCTATACATTATATATAAAGGACAAACTTGGATGAACAGACGGGCGGGGAAGGATATCTGGACCGGCTTGTATGAATTTCCTTTGATCGAGACGGATCATGCGATGGATTTTTCCGGTTTGTGTGAGACGCAAGCCTTCCGTAACCTATTGGGAGATGCTGGAAAATTGAGTATCACCCAAGGGTTATCGAATGTAAAGCATACGCTCTCCCATCAAATTTTATACGCTTCTTTCTATCAAATAGAGATAGAGCTGGTTCCGGAATCCTTGGGGAATTATCTCTCTTTGCCTTGCCGGGATATTGAGAAGTATGCCGTTCCCCGGCTGATACATATTTATTTAGAGAAATTAAACGGAAACTTGTGAGAATGATTGAATTTGTGTTTCTTTGTATGGTTATTAAGAATTTGAATTATGTCATTGAATAAGGTTATATTGATCGGCAACGTAGGCAAAGATCCTGACGTTCGCTATTTTGACAGTGGTGCCGCTGTCGCTAATTTCCCGCTGGCAACCTCGGAACGTGGGTATACGTTGGCAAATGGAACGGTGGTTCCGGAACGTACGGAGTGGCATAATATCGTAGTTCGTCGGGATTTGGTTCCTTTCGTGGAAAAATGGGTACGTAAAGGTTCCGGTGTATATGTGGAAGGCAAGATTCGTACTCGTAATTATGATGACCAAAGCGGCGTGAAACGATATGTTACGGAGATCCATGCGGATCGTATCGAGTTTTACAGTACGGGTTCCCGTCCGGCCGATGGTGGAAATACGACTGCACAAGGCGGTAGTATGCAGCCCAATGTGGAGCAAGGACAATCGGCTCAACCGACTACGGCGCCAAATACCGCTTATCAACAGCCAGCCGCCTCGCAGCCTAGCGCATTCTCAGAATCCAGTGACGCGGATGATCTCCCGTTCTGATATTGTTTAACTAATACTGTTTCCCTTGGACTCGGACTATTATTTATCGGGCTTATTTGAAAACGTAACGGTGCAGGCGCTGACAGCGGGTCCTGTGATCGCATTAAGCCTCGCTTTTTTACTGCTGTTTGTTTCCGGCTTCGTGTCGGCCTCTGAAGTGGCATTCTTTTCTCTAACCCCGGGCGACCTAAATGAGATCGGGGAAGAGAATCGCCCGGCAGATCCTGTTATCAAACGTCTCCTTGAACGTTCGGAGTATCTATTGGCATCTATATTGATCGCTAATAATTTCGTAAATGTGGCGGTCGTTATGTTGTGTACCTATGCGATTAACGCTTGGATTAATTTCTCGGCCGCTCCTCTTCTAGGCTTTGTGCTTGAGACGATTCTACTGACTTTCTTGCTTTTACTTTTTGGGGAGATCATGCCTAAGATTTACGCACAGAAGAATTCTTTGCGTTTTGTTCGTTTTTCAGCCTCTGTATTAAGTGGTTTGGAAAGCTTCTGCCGCCCATTCTCGAAAATCTTGGTTAATTCCACATCGGTCATCAATAAAGCGTTAGCGAAAAAGAAATATGATATCTCTGTAGATGAGCTTTCTAAAGCGTTAGAGCTAACCTCTACCGAGATCCCGGAGGAGAAGGAGATGCTGGCGGAGATTATCAAGTTTTATAATAAGACCGCTGATGAGATCATGACTCCTCGTCTGGATATGGAAGATATCGAGATCAAGATCAGTTTCCGTGAGGTGGTTGATTTTATTATCAAATCCGGCTATTCGCGTATTCCGGTATATTCCGAGACTGAGGATAATATAAAAGGTATCTTATATATCAAGGACTTATTGCCCTATATTGACAAGCCCGATACATTCCGTTGGCAGAGTTTGATCAGACCGGCCTATTTCGTGCCGGAAACCAAGAAGATCGATGATTTGCTGGAAGAGTTCCGTACCAATAAAATTCATATGGCGATCGTGGTCGATGAGTTTGGCGGTACCTCCGGTATCGTGACGATGGAAGATATCCTAGAGGAAATTGTCGGAGAGATCTCCGATGAGTATGATGAGGATGAGCAACAATTCATCCGTTTAGCAGACGGTAGCTTGATCTTTGAGGCAAAGATATTATTGACGGATTTCTTCCGGGTTATCGATGCCGATCCCTCAGATTTTGGTAAATTGACGGAAGAAGTGGAAACTTTGGCCGGTCTTTTGTTGGAGATAAAAGGGGATTTTCCACGCCGTAGGGAGATTATAGATTTTAAGGAATATCGTTTCCAAGTGCTGGAAGTGGATAACAGGAGGATATTAAAGGTTAAATTTAACCGTATCCCTGAAGGTACAGGGAATGATGAGAATGGGAAAGATACGAAGTAAATGTTTATGAAATGGATAGCTGCTGTCATAGGAGGTTCTCTGTTTTTAGGGATATGCTGTATTTCGTGTGTGGAATATACGCCGAAGCCACGGGGCTATGTTCGTATCGAACCTTCGAAGGCACAATATAAACCGCTTGATCTCAGTTACCTGCCTTTTAATTTTGATGTCTCTCAGACTGCGGTCATAGAGGTGCCGGATCAAAAGAAGGGTGTTACGGGCTTGAATATCTCGTATCCGGAGTTAGAGGCTAAGCTTTATTGCAGCTATTTGCCAATTACTCCCGCGTCCTTGGTGACGGTGGAGACGGAAAGCCGCTCTTTCGTCGCCCGCCAAATAAAGTCGGAGAGTCGGATATCGGAGAAAGCGTATTCCAACCCTGCCGCAAACGTTTATGGCTCGCTGTTTCTTCTGGATGGAGAATCGGCTTCTCCCATACAATTCCTGTTGACAGATAGTGTATCGAATTTCTTCCGGGGAGCCTTGTATTTTGACTGTAAACCCAATGCGGATTCATTAGCTCCCGCTATCCAATATATCCGGGAAGATATCATAGAACTTATACAAACTTTTAGTTGGAAAGAATAATATGGCCTTGCTATATAAACAACTCTCGCCGCTGCATGGAGTCTGGAAAATGGAAGAAAGTTCTGATGAGCTTTTGGGGATGCTTGAGCATAAAGCGGACTATTCTTCTTTTTTGGAGCGGGTATCGGCAGAGAAGCGGAGGCAGGAACGTTTCGCCAGCCGGGTGCTTTTAAAAGAGCTTTTAGGAGAGGAGGTAAGGGTTGACTATCATTCTACGGGTGCCCCGTTCCTCGCGTGCGTACCTTTATATATAAGTATATCTCATACGAAAGATTATGTGGCGGTAATCTTGGATAAGCGTCCGACAGGGATCGATATCGAGTATCGTTCGGACCGGATCTTGAAAATACGAAGTCGCTTTATGAATCCGGAGGAAGAGGCGGGTATCGATCTGGAGCATGAGGTCGAGCATCTATTAATCCATTGGTGCGCCAAAGAAACCTTGTTCAAGATAATCGAGCAGGAAGGAGTGGACTTTCAAAAGCATCTTCACGTGAATCCTTTTCCTTATTTATCGAGTGGGACGTTTAAGGGACGAGAAACCCGGACCGAGGCATGCCGGGAATATGAGTTGGCATATCAAGTTACACCGGACTATGTATTGACTTGGTTGAAGTAAGTTAACTTCATTGACTAACGAAGCTAACTTCATTGGCTCACGAAGCTAGCTTCATCAAATCATGTGGTTGGAAAGATATCGTTCGATCTATTTCTGCCAGATCTCCCAAGCGGCGAAAGCCTGTAATAGAAGCATTTCCAGACCATTTTTCACGACGGCGCCTTTTTCTTTTCCTTTCTTCATGAAAAGGGTCTCATCCGGATTGTAAAGTAAATCATACAATAGATGATTCGGCGTAAGTAAATCGTACGGGATATCCGGACATGAGTCTATATTAGGGAACATGCCTAAGGGAGTCGTGTTTACGATCACCGTATATTGCTCCATGGTTTTCGGAGTAATCTCATCGTACGTGATACAAAATTCTTTCGGTTTGCGAGAAACCAGCGTGGCACCAACGCCTAGCTGTTTCAGTCCGTGGAAGACTGCCTTCGACGCCCCTCCCGTACCAAGGATCAACGCTTTCCGGTGCGTTTCTTTCAATAAAGGATCAATCGATTGCTTGAATCCGATAATATCCGAGTTATATCCTTTCAGTTTAAGTTTGCCGAAAAGACCTTTTGTGAACTTGATGACATTTACCGCTCCGATCTGACGGGCATCGTCATCCAAATCGTCTAAATATGGGATTACTTGTTCCTTATAAGGAATGGTCACGTTTAAACCGTTAAGTTCAGGGTTTTCTTTGATTACGTTCTTAATCTCCTTGATAGAGGGAATCTCGAAATTCAAGTACTCAGCGTCGATCTTCTCCGCCTCAAACTTCTGGTTGAAATACGTTTTAGAAAACGAATGTCCGAGGGGATATCCCAGTAAGCCATATTTCTGCATAACCTTTTTATTGTTTATTCTTTAGATCCTGTATATAATGAACAGATCCCGAAGGTAAAGGTCCGTACACGGGCCTGCTTGAAGCCTTGGCGGGTGAGTAAATCCGTCATGACCTTTCCCTGAGGAACTACCTTGATGGAAGCCGGCAAATAATTATACGCGACTTTTTCTTTAGAGAGTAGACGTCCGATAAAGGGGATGACGGTCTTTGAATAGATCTGGTAGAGTTGTCTCATGGGAAAATGTTCCGGTGTGGAAAGTTCCAAGATCATGATATGTCCACCGGGTTTCAGCACCCGGTACATCTCTGAGATACCTTGCTCTATGTTCTCAAAATTACGAACCCCGAAAGCGGCGGTTACGGCATCGAACGAGTTTTCCTCGTAGGTCAAGGCCGTACAGTCCTGTTGCTCGAAGGATATATACTCCGAATAACCGGCGGCAGCTACTTTTTTCCGTCCCACTTCCATCATGCCTAACGAGATGTCGGCACCGACGATATGGTCGGGTCGCAGCTTTTTGTACATGGAGATAGCCAAGTCTCCGGTACCGGTAGCGATATCCAGTATCGTTTTAGGAGAGAAAGGACGCAGGAAAGCGATCCCTTTCCTGCGCCATATCTTGTCGATACCAAATGAGAGAGTATGGTTGAGTTGATCATACGTTTCGGCTATCGAGTCGAACATACGTTTGACTTGCGTACCCTTTTGTTCCTCTTTGTTATAAGGAAGTATTGTCTCTGAACCATACTGTGTCATGTGCGGTATCTTATTTATTCTGTAAATATTCGGTAACGTTTTTCTCGATGCGGTTCAGCAAGTTATCAGTCTCGCCTTTTACGAAAGTCTCCCCTGTGATATGCTCGAACAATTCGATATATCGGTTGCTGATTCCTTCTACGATCTCCGGTGTCATTTCAGGAACTTTCTGTCCGGATTTACCTTGGAAGCCATTTTCCATCAACCATTCGCGGACGAACTCCTTGGAAAGTTGCTTCTGCGGTTCCCCTTTGGCAAAACGATCCTCGTATCCTTCTGAGTAGAAATAACGGGAGGAATCCGGAGTATGGATCTCGTCGATCAAATAGATCTTGCCGTCACGATGACCGAACTCATATTTCGTGTCAACCAAGATCAAGCCACGTTCCTTAGCGATCTCGGTACCGCGTTTAAACAAGGCCATCGTATATTTCTCAAGAACCTCGTAGTCCTCTTTAGAGACCAAACCTTTAGCGAGAATCTCCTCTTTAGAGATATCTTGATCATGCTCTCCGATCTCAGCCTTTGTGGTCGGGGTGATGATGGGTTCGGGGAAACGTTGGTTCTCACGCATACCCTCCGGTAGTTTCACGCCGCAGATCTCACGTACGCCGCTCTTATAAGCACGCCATGCGCTTCCGCACAGATAACCGCGTACGATCATCTCAACCGGGAAACCTTGGCATTGAACGCCAACCGTTACCATCGGGTCCGGAGTAGCCATTTTCCAGTTCGGACAAATATCAGTCGTAGCGTCAAGGAACTTGGCGGCGATCTGGTTTAACATTTGTCCCTTGTAAGGAATACCTTCCGGCAAGATAACATCGAAAGCGGAAATACGGTCTGTAGCGACCATTACCAATACCTCGTCATTGATGTTGTATACGTCGCGTACTTTCCCATGGTATACGCTCTTTTGTCGCGGGAAATTGAAGTCTGTTTTAACTAATGCCTTCTTCATGACTCTTACTTTTAGTTGTTGTCTATATTCGTTTTCTTCTCTTTTGCCTCTTTGATCTCTTTCTTCCGTTTATCATCGAACTTATCATAAGCCTCTACGATTCGTTGGACAAGTTTATGCCGGACAATATCTTTCTTGGTGAACTCGATCTTACCGATCCCGTTTACGCCCTTCAATATTTGCATGGCCTGTATCAATCCGGACGTGGTAGAAGGCGGAAGGTCTATCTGCGTGACATCTCCGGTGACGATCATCTTGGCGTTCATTCCCAAGCGGGTCAAGAACATCTTGATTTGATGCGTCGTCGTGTTTTGCGCCTCGTCCAATATAATGACGGCGTCGTTCAAGGTACGACCGCGCATAAACGCTAGCGGGGCGATCTGTATCACGTTATTCTCCATATATTCCTTCAGCTTAGCTGCCGGTATCATATCCTGCAAGGCATCGTAAAGCGGTTGCAGATAGGGATCTAGCTTATCTTTCATCTCACCCGGCAAGAAACCCAGTTTTTCTCCGGCTTCCACGGCGGGACGGCTTAAGATGATCTTCCGTACTTCCTTATTCTTTAATGCTTTTACGGCTAGGGCGATAGCGACGAATGTTTTGCCCGAACCGGCGGGTCCTGTGGCGAAAACCAGATCGTTGTTCTCGAAAGCCTTTACCAATAACTGTTGATTCTCGGTACGTGCGGTAATCGGCTTGCCATTCATGCCGTGGATGATCAGGTTCTCCTGCTTCACGACCGTGGGACCTTTTCCTTTGATAATATCCAGAATCACGTCTTCGGAGAGCGAGTTAAACTCCTCACAGTATTTTTCCACCTCACGGATTTTCTTGAGAAAAAGCTCGGACTCATCCTCATCTCCAATCACTTTCATCACATTTCCACGGGCAACGATACGCAATTTCGGAAACAATGTCTTGATCAATTGCATATTAGAGTTATTCACACCGTAGAAAATTACCGGGTCTACGCTTTCAAGAATATAAATTCTTTCAATCATCCGCTATTCCTTTTATTAAATTACGCTTCAAAAAGATGTGCTATTTTTTATTATTCGAATCAAGTTACAAAATTAGTAATATTCTTTATCCATTGATGCAAAGGGAGAAGTTTTATTTCACGGGAACACATCTTTCAGCCGTCCGTCTACCATTTAGAGAAAAACTAATTGGAGTTAAGGGGGAATTTCGGATTTTTCCGTATGTTTGTCAGGCAAAACGAAGGTAATGAAGATGAAGACTGTGTTTAATGTGATGTTGTTGCTGGTCGTGATCGTGTCGGCGACGGCTTTTTCTTCTTGTAAGGAGAAAAGAGGTGAATTGAAGAAGATTTGGTACAATGGAAGCTATAATCGTGATTTTAATGATTTGAATGACGTTCATTTGTCCGTCGCGAAGAAGATCGGCATAGAGCCTGTCTCTTCGAGGGAAGGAGCGGAGCACGCCTCCCGGGATATGGTGGAGATCAAGACGAATGACTATTACGAGGTAGAGGAGTTGACGCACTCTATTCCGTATTTGGTGCCGGAAGCCGCTAATCTGCTGGAGGATATCGGGAAAAACTTCCAAGACTCATTGAAAAACTTGAATGCTTCCATCTATAAAATAAAGGTAACCAGTGTAACCCGTACGGTTGCCGATGTCAAGAAATTGAGAAAAAGGAATACGAACTCTTCTCTCAACTCTGCCCACCAATACGGAACTACGTTCGATGTATCATGGGTACGCTATACTAAGATAGATGAGAAAGATACCTTAAATATTGATAAGGACCGCTTGAAAATGGTGCTTGCCTCCGTGCTTCGTGATTTGCGCAGGGCGGATCGTTGCTATATCAAGCACGAACGCAAGCAAGGGTGTTTCCACATTACGGCTCGTGAGTTGTAATTTGTTCCAGCGCTTTCGTATAAACCGATTTGTCGTATCCGGAGAAACAGCACATCGTGACTTGCTGGATTTCCGGATTCTCTTTTAGGAAGGTATCGATCGTGCGGATCGCTATCTGTGCAGCCTCCTCGATAGGATAGCCATATACGCCGGTGCTTATTGATGGGAAAGCGATTGTTCTCAGTCTGTTCTCTTTCGCCAATCGCAAGGAGTTTCGATAACAATTTTCCAGTAGCTCCGGCTCTCCGTGTTGTCCGTTTCGGTAGATGGGACCGACGGTGTGTATGACATGACGGGCTTTCAATCGATAACCTTTCGTTATCTTCGCCTCTCCGGTCGGGCATCCTTGTAAAGTCCGGCATTCGTCAAGGAGTTCCGGACCGGCGGCCCAATGGATGGCACCGTCTACGCCGCCACCTCCCAATAAGCTATTGTTCGCGGCATTTACGATGGCGTCTACATCCAATGTCGTAATATCTGCTTGTATAGCAATTATTCGTTCGTTCATATCTTTAGTTATTTGTATGTTGGTCCTGTTCATATATATTCTAAATGTGCGCAATATAGCGAAAAAGTTGCTTTGTTTCAAACTTAAAATGGTTGTTTTGAAAGCATGTACGTGTTTTCTAGGAGGGTTAGTGGGGGATTTTGGCTGTATTTTGCAGAGTCAAATTTTTATTGGAATATTTTATAATATTATTTGGTTTATAAAATAAACTTGTCTATATTTGCGATGTGCAAAGAGTGATGCGCAGCTCCTTTGCATTTTTTTATCCATGGATGGTTTATAAAATAAACTTGTTTGCAGTAACAGTGATAATAATTAAGAGGAGGATACTAAAATGAGACGAGTTTTATTCATATTATCTTTATTCATGTTGGTATGTGGTTGCATAGAGGCACGTACTATTATTGTAGAGATTGGAAATATACGTGGTAACCATGGGAATATCCTAGTTATGGCTCAGTCAGGAAAAGATACCAAGCCTGTTTATGGCATGGCGAAGTCTGAGAAAGGAAAGGTTACGATCCGGCTGGAAAACGTGGATTGGGAAAAGTTTGATCTGTCCGTATTCCATGACGAGAACGAGAATTGGCAAATGGATATGCTGGAAGGAAAAGGGCCTGCGGAAGGATATGTGTTGAAAAGTTGCGAGGTGAAGGATGAGGAAGCGACTTTCAAATTAAAACTGTATTATCCGGTAAATCAATAGAGCCATGGTACGGTTTTTACTACTATGGCTCTGGATTTTGGCGATAGGCGGGGGTAGTGCCCAAAAGATCTCGGGACAAACGGTTTATAAAGCCCATGTTTCCGATGCGGAGGGAAATGCCGTGGAATATGCGATCGCTGTGCTTTTATCGGGAGAAAAACAGGTAGGGGGTGCCGTGGCCAATAGTGATGGCGATTTTAGCATGGAGGCGGAGGCTGGGAAGTATAGGCTTGTTGTTCAATGCCTCGGATACGAGCCTTTACGGAAAGAGCTGATCTTGCCGATAAAACGGCGGGATTCCTTGATTCTAGATCTATCGAACCATGTTCTGAGGGAAGTCGTTGTTCAAGCGAAGAATATCGAGCGGAAGGCGGACCGCTTTATCATGTCGGTCATGCCATCTGCCGGAAAGGATGGTACGGAATTATTATCACAGGCACCGGGTGTCTGGCTCTCGGATGAAACTATCTCGATAAATGGGGCGCAAGGAACGAAGGTGTTTGTGGATGATCGTGAGATTCGTTTAACGGGAGAGGAACTACTGGCTTATTTGCGGTCTTTGAAATCGGAGGATATAAAAAGGATTGAGGTAATACCGATCGCGGGAGTTGAGTATGAGGCCTCAACTAAGGGTGGAGTGATCAAGATCTCATTGCGGCGACATCCGGATAACGGTATGCAAGGATATGTATCTTTAGGTACGTCATTGTCTCCATCTTTACAAGGGTATATTCCATCGGCGTCCGTAAATGCACGTGTCGGGAAATGGAGCTTGAATGGAGCGGTATCGGGTACTTTTACTCCCCGGGATAAAGGAGAGATGAACTCCAACAGGGAATACGGAACGGTGGGGAATAAGTTTGTGTCTCAATCTTTGTATGATACGGATTCCAAATATGGGAATGGACGTGTCGGGGCTATTTTCGAGATCGATTCGCTGAATAGTGTCGGAGCTGAGATCGAATATATCAATCAAGCTTCGGACGGAACATCTTGGAGTCAAACGGATTTAGTAAAGAACTCTTATCCTATGAAGAGTACGGGGAATTATCGACAGAAGGATGATTATAACACGTTTTCCGCTACGGTCAATTACTTACGTAAAATGGATGAACGAGGCTCGATATTTAAGGTCATAGCCGATTTCGTAAATAAGCGATCAACCGGGGATAATCTCCATACGATCCGTTATGAACAATCTAATTGGAGCCGTGATACGGTTTACCGGAGTCATGCGGCGGCGGATTATGATATGGCGACAACCGATATTTCTTTCCAAAAGAATTTGCGTGAAAAAATGTCTTTGAAAATCGGGGCTAAATATACCTATACGTTGATGGATGATCATTCCTTGTACGAGGGTTTAAACTCTAGTGGGAGTTGGATTCCTAATGAGGAATATGGATATACCTTGAGATATAATGAAAACATTGTAGGAGCTTACGCCTCTTTCTCTGCGGCGATCAAGAACTGGTCGTTCGTTGCGGGGGTACTTGCGGAATATTCCAAGACGTCGGATAGAAGTGAGGATTTTAGTCGGGATTATCTGGATCTTTTTCCGAACTTGAACGTGACCTATGCGTTCGATCCCATCAAGAGGTGGATGCTGGTCGGGCAATATGCTCGTAATATCGAACGTCCTCCGTTCTATACCTTGAATCCGAATCGTATACAGAGTTCGGACTATAGCTACCAGATCGGGAATCCCTATCTGCGTCCTACTTATATCAATCGTTTCAGTGTAACGTTGGTTTATAATTATCGTTATACGGTGACTGTAGGAGGAAACTTGCACCACGACTTGATCCGGGAGTTCTGTAAACAAGATGTGGTGAATCCCGATGTATCCTATATCACGTATGAAAATCACGATCGGGAAAACCATTGGTTTGTAGCGGTCAGCTTGCCGTATCAACCCTTTACTTGGTGTAACTTGACAGGGAATTTCATAGGCGTACGGCAGGATATCCGGATGACGGAATTGTCTTCTTTCTCGTCTCATTATTTAGGGTTTGCCAATGCGATCGCTACCTTTACGTTGCCGGCAGGTTTTACGGTGGAGGCCCGGTATAGTGGAACGAGCCGGCTTATTCCGGTAATAGCGAGGTCGCCCCCCGGCATACGGTTGGAGTAATGGCGAGGAAGAAACTCTTGAATGATAAGCTATTGTTGGCAGTTTCAGTCGATAATATCTTTAACCAAGCCAATGAGTACGCCAGTACGTTGGATGTTTATCGAACATCATCCCGTTATGAAAACGGACTTACTGGAAGGGTCTTTAAGGTTGCGTTGACATGGAATTTCAATAGCGGAAAGAAAGTAAGGAAGAGTAAGATTGAGATAGGTTCCGGTTCCGAACGGAGTCGCTTGAATGAAAAATAACATAAAATAAATACAATTATGGAAGATAGAAAATTATCAGAAAAAGAAAGTCTGGATATTATCACTCAGATGATTAACTCCAGTAAGCGAAACATGAAAGTAGGGAGTGGCAATGTGTTACTTTATTGGGGATATTTTACTGTGCTCTTATCGGTCGTGATATCATCCTTGATATTGTGTACTCAAAATTATATTTGGTCTTGGGGATGGATGCTCATGTTTGCTGTCGGACCAGTTATTTCATATAAGCAAAGAGGTTGTGAGCCAGCCGTGGTGACTTATACGGACAAGACGATCTCCAAGGTATGGCAAGTGTTTGGCTGTATGTTTGGACTGACGTTCGTCTTGATCGCGGTATTTTGTGCGCTTTATGGGCAATCCGTCAATTTTATATTGATGCTTCCTTTATCGTTATTATATTGTGGATTAGGGGTATCTATAAATGGTATTATCTTGCGGGAGAAATGGATGATTTACTCTCCGGTGGTTGCTTTCGTTTTAGTTATCCACATGCTGATGAGTTTGATAAATCATGATCCTGTCACGGTTTTATGGTATTTGTATTTTGGCCTTTCATTTGTGGTAATGATGATTATTCCCGGGCATATTCTTAATAATAAAGCTAAAAAACAATGTTTAAAGAATTAGATCCTTTATTGCATTCCCAACTCCGGCTAGCGGTGATGTCCATTTTACTATCGGTGGAGGAGGCGGAGTTTGTCTATATCAAGGAGAAGACGAGCGCTACCGCAGGAAATCTCAGCGTCCAATTGGACAAACTTAATGAAGCTGGTTATATCGAGATCGAGAAGGGGTTTGCCGGGAAGAAGCCCCGAACGGTTTGCCGGATCACAGACAAAGGACGCTTGGCGATGGAGGAGTATGTGAATACATTAAGACAATATATTAATATTTAGCTTGTGCCATTCTTAGGGCACGCTTGTGCCACCGTGATGGCACAGCTATGCCATAAGGATGGCACAAGTGTGCCACTAGGATGGCACGGCTGTGCCACGCCTATGGAAAGTAGTGGCACAGTAATGGTTTGCCAATCAATTGTATGCTTAGGGGCGAATTGTTTATCCTTCCACTATCTTATATCCCGAAACGGTGAGTAATTGCCGGATCTCATTAATCTGCTGTTGATTCCTTGTTTCCATCTCCAACCGCAGATAACAGCCATTGATATCAGCCGTATGGCTGACACGCTCGTGATATACGGATACTACGTTAGCGCCGGTAGAGGCAATGATTTCAGATACGTGCTGTAGTTGTCCGGGTTTGTCTACCAATTCGATCGTCATGGAACAAGAGCGGCCGGATTTCTGCAAACCACGTCCGATTACCCGGGAAAGGATATTCACGTCGATATTTCCGCCGGAAATCAAACAGATTACTTTTTTCCCTTTGATGGGTACTTTATTAAACATGGCGGCGGCCACGGCTACGGCACCCGCCCCTTCGGCGATTAATTTATGTTGCTCGATCAACGCGAGGATAGCGGTGGAAATCTCATCGTCTGTCACGGATACGATCTCGTCCACATATTGCTGGCAAAGATCGAAAGTATGTATTCCCGGTTCTTTTACGGCGATACCGTCGGCTATGGTACGGACACCTTCGAGGCGTTCGATTTTCCCATGCTCGATAGAGTTTAACATGCTGGGCGCTCCTTTGGCTTGCACTCCGTAAACTCTGATATTCGGGTTCAAGTTCTTGATGGCATAGGCGACTCCGGAGATCAGCCCACCCCCTCCGATCGGAATGATTACGGCCTCTACTTCCGGGAGTTGTTCCAATAACTCCAAACCGATGGTCCCTTGTCCGGCGATCACATCCTCATCATCAAACGGATGGATAAATGTGTATCCTTTCTCATCCTTCAATTGTAAAGCCTTGTTATAGGCGTCATCGTAAACACCTTCGACAAGGCATACATCTGCCCCATAAGATTTAGTAGCCTCGACTTTAGAGATAGGAGCGTTATCGGGTAAGCAGATTAAGGACTTGATACCATGAGCGGTAGCCGCTAATGCCACACCTTGGGCATGGTTTCCCGCCGAGCAAGCCACTACGCCATGCGATTTCTCTTCTTCCGTAAGCTGGGCGATCTTGAAACAAGCGCCGCGCACTTTAAACGATCCGGTTACTTGTAAGTTCTCTGGTTTTAGGAAAATATGGGATTCCGGATTGATATTGGGAGCGCTGATTAAATCAGTGCGTCTGATGACTGTCTTCAAGGCATATGATGCCTGATAAATTTTATCAAGTGTGAGCATTCTGTCTGTTGTTAAAACGATGCCGCAAAAGTATAAAAAATACCGCAACCTATTCATACTTATCTTTGTTATATTATAAATCAAAATATAGAGAAGTATGGTAGTGATCGATTTAACGAAAGATGGTTTTATCGCCAATGTCGGTGATTTTGAGGCGAATCCCAAAGATTGGAAATATATAGGAAGTCGTCCTTGCCTCATAGATTTTCACGCTCCTTGGTGCGGTTATTGCAAACGCTTAAGCCCTATATTGGATGAGTTTGCCAAAGAATTTGATGGGAAGATTTATATTTATAAGGTGGATGTAGATCAAGAGGAGGCACTCGAGACAGCCTTTAATATCCGAACGATTCCCACTTTGATGTTTTGCCCGCTAGACGGCCCCCGTGAGATGATGATCGGCACGATGGGAAAACTGGAGTTAAAGCAGTTGATTCAGGAAAAATTGTTGAAGTAATATAATATGATATATGGTGTGGGGTGTAGAGACGTAGCGTGTATGCTGCGTCTCTATTTTTGCTTTCTTATTATATGAATTGAATGAATAGTAACCCCAATCCTACAGAAACCCCGGTCGCTATCAATCCCGGCATCATGAAAGAATGGTTCAAGATGTATTTACCGATGCGGGTCGTGCCTGTACGATCGAAGTTGATGGCGGCTACGACTGTCGGGTAGTTTGGGATGAAGAAATAACCGTTTACGGCGGGGAATAAAGCGATCAACATATAGGGTGAGATTCCCAATGCGATCCCTAGCGGCAATAACGCACGAATGGTAGCCGCTTGGCTAAATAATAAAATGGACATTACGAAAAGGGCCAATCCGAATAACCAAGGCATCTGTGTAACTATATGCTCGATAGATCCCTTTAATTCAGTCATATTGCCGGCGATAAATGTATCTCCCATCCAAGCGATACCGAAGATCGCTACCACCGCTTGCATGCCTGCGGAAAAAACGGAACCCTGTGCGGCCTTGATACCATCTGTTTTTGTAAATAATAAGATGAAAGCGGAGGCTGTCAACATTAATACCTCAATAATATGTGACATCTGCATCGAGACCTTTTCCGTGCCGACGGTAAAGACCGGACGTAGGGACTCCATAGAACCAAAAATAACGATCGCTATCGTAGCGAGAACAAATATAGAGACCGATAAGGCCGCTTTTATTTGGTTTTCAACGCCTTTCGCCTCGTAATGCTTCGTGCTGAACTCATGGTTCGCTACCCGCTTTAAGTATTCCGAATCTTGATCCAATTCTTTACCAACCCTTAAAGAATAGATCGCTCCCGCCAATACCCCCAATAAGGTACAAGGAACAGATATCATAAGGATATTCATCAAGGAAATATGATATCCGGATAACATACTAAGCATGGCTACCGTAGCCGCCGATATCGGACTGGCCGTAATAGCCTGCTGGGAAGCGATCACGGCGATCGCCATCGGACGTTCGGGACGGATCTTCGTTTCCGTAGCGACCTCGGCGATTACCGGAAGGACCGAATAAGCCACATGCCCCGTTCCGGCTATGAAGGTAAACAAATAGGTGACGAACGGGCTTAATATCGTGATTCGTTGAGGATTCTTGCGAAGCAATTTCTCCGCCCACTTAACCATCAGATCAAGTCCGCCAGCGGCTTGCATACAACTAGCTGCCGCTATTACGGCAACGATCATAAGCATGACATCGATAGGAGGGGAAGTGGGCTGGAGCCCGAATCCAAAGGTGAGTATACCGAGTCCGAGACCTCCTAACACGCCTAATCCGATACCACCGATACGGGCACCTATGATGATGGCTATTAAAACGAAAGCTAATTGTAACAACATGCTGTGCAATTCTTTTGATTTAGTTTGTATTGGAGACAAAAATACTTATTTTTGTTCCGCTATGAATAACAAAAACACAAAAAACGAATGAAAAGAACAAGTTTCGCTATTTTGATCGGTTTGTTTTGCCTTTTCCCTGCGCTTTTCTCGCAAGTACGCAGTGAGTTCCTGTTGGAAAAGAATTGGAAGTTCACCCGGGAAGACCGCCCGGAGTTTATCAATCCTACTTTCAATGATAGTAAGTGGCAATCGGTGACCGTTCCGCATGATTGGGCGATTTACGGCCCTTTCAGCTCTCAGAATGATAAGCAAGAGGTCGCTATCGCCCAAGACGGACAAACGGAGGCCATGGAACATGCCGGCCGAACCGGAGGTTTGCCTTTCGTGGGAGTCGGCTGGTACCGGACCGAGTTTGAGGTTCCTCAATTTACGGATGGGAAGCGTGCCACGATCCTGTTCGACGGTGCGATGAGCCATGCCAAGGTCTACGTGAACGGGCAAGAGGTTGGATATTGGCCGTATGGCTATAATTCTTTCTATTTCGATATCACGAAACAGCTCATCCCGGGGAAAAAGAACACCTTGGCGGTTCGCCTTGAGAACTTGCCGGAATCCTCCCGTTGGTATCCGGGAGCGGGACTATATAGGAATGTACATGTAATCGTGACGGAAAACGCCTATATCCCGGTCTGGGGAACTTATATTACGACCCCGACCGCCACGAAGGAATTTGCGAAAGTCAATGTACAGACGAAAATCGTACTGCCGGAAGGGGCCGATGCCAGCAAGTATAGCGTGAAAACCAGTGTATGGAATCCGAACGGGCAAAAGTTGACGGAGCAGACTATGCCTCTCTCACAGATTAAGTACAATGATAATAGCCTCTCCCAAGAGTTTATCATCCAGACCCCGACTTTATGGTCGCCGGATATGCCTGCCTTGTATTCTGCGGAGACTCGTCTCTATGAGGGCGATCAACTGAAAGATCTCTATACGACCCCATTCGGTATCCGTTCGATCGAGATCATTCCGAATAAAGGATTTTTCTTGAATGGTGAGAAGACGGTATTCAAAGGCGTTTGTAATCACCATGACTTAGGCCCGTTAGGGGCTGCCGTCAATGATGCCGCTATCCGTCGTCAGATCCGGATCTTGAAGGACATGGGATGCAACGCTATCCGTACTTCCCATAATATGCCGGCTCCCGAGTTGGTAAAGGCTTGCGATGAGATGGGTATGATGTTGATGGCAGAGAGCTTCGACGAATGGAACAAGGCGAAATGCGCGAACGGCTATAATTTGATTTTCGACGAATGGGTGGAGAAAGACCTCGTGAATTTGGTACATCATTACCGGAATAACCCGAGCGTCGTGATGTGGTGCGTCGGTAACGAGGTGCCTAACCAATGGGATGAGAGCGGTTGTAAGATCTCCAAGTTCTTACAGGATATCTGCCATCGGGAAGACCCGACTCGTCCGGTGACGCAAGGTATGGATGCCCCGGATGCCGTCGTGAATAATAATATGGCGGCGGTAATGGATGTGGCGGGATTTAATTATCGTCCATTCCGTTATCAGGTGAATTACCAGAAATTACCCCAAGGGATAATCTTGGGAAGCGAGACTGCCTCCACGGTTAGCTCACGAGGGGTGTATAAATTCCCGGTAGAGCGTAAGGCGATGGCTGTCTATGAGGATCACCAAAGTTCCTCGTACGACGTGGAGCATTGCAGCTGGTCTAATCTGCCGGAAGACGATTTTATCCAGCATGAGGACCTTCCGTATTGTATCGGGGAATTCGTATGGACTGGATTTGATTATCTGGGCGAGCCTACTCCTTATTATACGAATTGGCCAAGCCATAGCTCCTTGTTCGGTATTATCGATTTGGCGGGTATCCCCAAGGATCGTTACTATCTATACCGTAGTCATTGGAACAAAAGCGCCAAGACATTGCATATCCTGCCGCATTGGACATGGCCGGGACGTGAGGGCGAGGTGACACCCGTATTCGTTTATACCAATTATCCTTCCGCCGAATTGTTTATCAACGGAAAGAGCCAAGGGAAACGTACGAAAGATCTAAGCATCGGTATCGATAGTAGTTATACCGAAGCGGCTCAAAAGAGTTTCGAGCGCCAGAAACGATATCGTTTGATGTGGATGGATACCAAATACGAGCCGGGAACTTTGAAGGTGGTCGCTTATGACAAGGAGGGTAACGCTGTGGCCGAGGAGGAGGTTCATACCGCAGGGAAGCCGCATCATATTGAGTTATCCGCCGATCGTAACCAATTGACGGCTGACGGAAAAGACCTTTCTTTCATCAATGTTAGAGTCGTAGACAAGAACGGGAACCTTTGTCCGGATGATACCCGACAGATCCAGTTTAAGGTTCGTGGTGCCGGAGCCTACCGTGCGGCGGCAAATGGAAATAGCGCCAGTCTGGAACTCTTCCATCTTCCGGAAATGAAACTGTTTAGCGGGCAACTTACCGCTATCGTGCAGACGGCCGAGGAACCGGGAACGATCTATTTCGAGGCTTCCGCACCGGGAGTAAAAGGGGCGACCTTGGAATTGATCAGTAAATAAGCTTGATTATCATATAACGCAAACCGCGCGATTCAAGTCCGGAGACGGCTGTGAATCGCGCGGTTTGTTATCAGTTGGATGTTGTTTCCGCTCTTTATTCAGGCTTCACGATATTCCCGAATACATCAAAGGTAATCGTCTCGTCCTGCCCGTTATGTGAAACCTTGAATAGGTAGAAGGTGCCATTGGCATTCAATAACGTATATATGGACTGTACCTTGTCGCTAGCGTAAGCGGAGGATTCGAAGCCTTGCATCACGATCTGCGGAACCTCTTGCTCGGACATGGCCCATGTGGTACTTTGCCACCTGTAATCCTTATTCAATTGCGCCACTTTATAAATCTGGTTATCGATCATATCCAACTCGTAACCTAGGCTGTTCTGTTGGATATCCAGCAACTCGGCGTTGGCGAAAGTGATCTCCATCAGGTTGCTGACCTCTTTCGGGATAACGATCGGTGCGTCATTATTGATCTCATCGTCCACGGCTTTGATCAGGTTTCCATACTGTGAATAATACAGGTCTACTTCGCTATTGGACTGCTCTGCCTCGATCTTGTAAACGATTCCCATATTTAGGCGATTGATGGCGTACGTGTCATCCACGGTCCAATTTGAGTAAAAGCCTTGTTTGAAGGCGGTGGATACCGCTGCCGGTAATTGGGCGAAAGAGATGTCTATCTTTTCCATCATCCATACGCCTTGATCCGTGAACCAAGCGGTTGTCTCGGAGCCTTCATTATTGAAATCTACCACATAATAGTTACCTTCGATCTCAAAAACAGGGTTCTTGGCATCGGGATATTTCTCTTGGAAAGCGTTCTCTACCGGGGGGAGAGGGATAATACCTTGATGATCATCATCATTTTTGCTACAGCCAGAGAAAAAGAGAGTCAGACCGGCTATACATGTGAATAGGATAAGTCTTGTGTTCATACATTTTGCGTTTATAAGTTTTGGGCATAGAACAACAGGCCTATCGGAAAAGTTTTGAGCGAAACCGAACACAGTGTCCGAAATCGAACAGTACTAAAAATGGATATTCTCATAGAATCAGTTACTTACGTTTTTGGCACGGGGTTTGCTCTTTGGAGGGTGGAAAATAAAAACAAACGAAATATGGACAGAGAGATATCAAAAGAGGTTCGGCAGAAGGAGCAGCGTAAACAGTTTATAAAGCTGGGGGCGGGGATTGGTATTGCCGTTGTCTTAATAGGCGGGGTGATCGGTTTCATGCAAACCAGCCTGCAACGGAAGGACTTGGTTTTTTCAACGGTAGATAAAGGAGTGATCGAGGTTTCCGTTAGCGCGTCAGGCAAGGTGGTTCCTGCTTTCGAGGAAATCATCAACTCACCGATCAACTCCCGTATCGTCGAGATTTATAAAAAGGGAGGCGATTCCGTGGATGTAGGTACTCCGATCTTGAAACTGGACTTGCTCAGCGCCGAGACGGATTATAAGAAACAATTGGACGAGGAGCAAATGAAACGCCTCCAATTGGATCAACTCCGTATCCAAAACCGCAATAAGCTTTCCGAGATGGAGATGCAATTGAAAGTCTCTCGCATGGAACTGAACCGAAAGGAAGTGGAGTTGCGCAACGAGCGTTATCTGGATAGCCTAGGCGCCGGAACGACCGATAAGGTCCGTCAAGTGGAACTGGACTATAACGTTAGCGTCTTGAAACTGAAAGAGGATGAGCAAAAATATGAGAACGAGAAATCCTTGACGGATGCCGATTATAAAGTGAAAGAACTCGACCTGAACATCTTCCGAAAGAGCCTAGCCGAGACGAAGCGTACCTTGGAAGACGCCCAGATACGCTCTCCCCGCAAGGCGATCCTGACCTACGTGAACAACGAGGTAGGTGCCCAAGTCTCTCAAGGCAGTCGTGTCGCTATCGTCTCCGACTTGTCCCATTTCAAGATAGAGGGGGAGATCGCCGATACCTATGGTGACCGGATCGCCGCCGGTAGCAAAGCCGTCGTAAAGATCGGCAACGATAAACTGGATGGGGTGGTTAGCGATGTTACCCCCTTATCGAAGAACGGTGTAATCTCTTTCACGGTACAGTTGGAGGAGGATAATCATCGCCGCTTGCGCTCCGGTTTGAAGACCGATGTATACGTGATGAATGCCGTGAAGGATGACGTGATGCGCATCCACAACGCCTCGTTCTATGTGGGCAAGGGCGAATATGAGCTATTCGTGGTGAATGGCGACCAACTCATCAAGCGCAAGGTACGGCTGGGCGACAGCAACTTTGAGTACGTGGAGGTAGTGGGCGGCCTAGAGCCGGGCGATGAGGTGGTGATCTCGGACATGAGTAGCTTCAAAGAGAAGAACAAGTTGAAATTGAGATAAGGCTCGGTGATATGGACTGCGGAATGATTAGGCAATATGGGATGCAGGCGATTGGCATGTTGAAGGAGAATCGCTTAATTAGTATGATATCTATCATTGGGACGGCGGTCGCGATTGCGATGATCATGGTCGTGGTATTTGTGCTGCAAATCCAATGGGTGAACTATTATCCGGAATACCATCGGGACCGGACGCTACAGGTGCAGTCCTTGCGGGTCTCTTACGAGAATGGAAACGTTAGCGGGGGATCCTTGGGCTTGGAGCCGGTAAGGGAGATATTCTATCCGCTTCGATCTGTGGAGGCTGTTACGGCTATCGCCTATACGGATCGTACGCTCTCCTTGCAGGGAAGGCGTTCGAATAAGACCTATCGGGTGAAATACGTGGATGACGGTTTCTGGAAGGTCTTTGGCTTTCGCTTTTTGGAGGGGAAGCCTTTTTCCGAGGAGGAGTTCCTGTCGGGAGTCCGTCAGATGGTCTTGTCCGAGCGGGTAGCCCGGAGGTTGTTTGGATCGGATGAGGCGGTCGGGAAGGAGATCTTGGTAGACGTGACCCCCTATACCGTATGCGGCGTGGTGGAGAATGTCAGCAAGGTGGCGAATACCGCCTATGCGGAGGCATGGGTGCCTTATACCTGCGAGAGTGAGTTGCGCATGAGCTCTTTCCACGAGCATACGCTGGGAAACTTCTCGGTCTGCCTGCTGGCGCCCGCTACCGGGGACTTTCCCGCGATCCGGCAGGAGATCGCCCATCGGCTGGGCGCTTACCAAGCCACGAAGAAAGAGGTGAAGGTGGAATTCCTGGACTATATATATACCCGTTTCGACCTGGCTATCGGATCGGCGGGACTGGATCGGGTGGAGTTGCGAGACTTCTTGCCGGAGACCGGTTGCCTCTTGCTATTTTTGCTGTTGGTGCCTGCCTTGAACCTGCTGGGCGTGACACGGTCGTCCGTTTTGAAACGGCGTGCGGAGATGGGGGTTCGTAAGGCGTTTGGCGCAACACGGGGCACGTTGATGACGCAGATCTTGAGCGAGAACCTTGTGTTGACCTTGATCGGTAGCCTGGTCGGTCTCCTCCTGTCGCTCTTGTTCCTGTATATCGGGAAGAGCTTCATGCTGAGCGATCCGGATGCGGCATTGAGTGGTGAGATGTTATTTCAGCCGATGGTTTTCTTGGCGGCGTTCTTTTGCTGCCTTTTGTTGAACGTCTTGTCAGCGGGTTTGCCTACTTGGTTTATCGTACGGCAACCGATTTGCGAGTCATTAAAAGATCACGAGGAACGATAAAAGGGGAGGAATAGTGCTATGATTAGACATCTAATGATAATGATATGGAATCAGCGGAGGAGCAACGTGTGGCTCTTCTTGGAGTTAGCGTTGGTGGTTTGCCTGTTGTGGGGATTGTTGGACTCGTTCCTGGTGGATGAGTACACCTACCGTCGGCCCTTGGGCATGGATATCGAACGGGTGTATCGGATCAACCTGGGAAGGGTTGCGGAGAGCTCTCCGGCTTTCCTTCCGGACTCCCTGCGGGAACAGACGGAAGGGGAAGATTTGCTTCGTCTCTTGGAGTTGGTGGAGCGAGTGCCGGAGGTAGAGGCCACGTGCGTGTCGGTTTGTGGCTGCCCATTCCTCTCTCGTAACTGGTGGTCGTCTTTGATGCGTGCGGAGGCGGACTCTACCGATGCGGGGAGCGGTGTGATACGTATGCGGGAGGTGTCGAGCGCATATTTCGATGTGTTTCGCATGACGGACAAGCAGGGTCGTCCCTTGCGGGAGGCGATGGAGGAGAACGCCGGGCCGTTGGTGATATCCGAGGAGCTGGAGGCGATACTCTTCGACGAGGAATCGGCCGTGGGGCGGAGCTTGAGATGGAGTATGGACGATCTGCGGATCATGCCCGTGGCCGCCGTCTCTGCCTCGATGCGCGACAACCCGTATAAGGCGAGCGAGGCTTGCGCTTTCATCGTGCGCCGGACGGGGCAGGAGGTGATGAAGAGTGCCAACGATCATCAGGTGCTCCAGATGGAATGCCTGGTACGCTTGCGGGAAGAGATGGAGAGCGACCGCCTGGACCGCCTTTTCGGGCAGATGCAAGAGCAGGCCACGGCCGGTAACCTCTATATCTCCAGCCTTACGCCCCTGACCGAGATGCGTACGGAGGCCTTGAAAAGCCGGATGGACAATCATAAGAAAAAACTGGCCCTGATCTCGTTCATGATGCTGAATATCTTTTTCGGTATCGTGGGCACCTTTTGGCTGCGCACGCAATTGCGACGGGGAGAGATCGGCCTGCGGATGGCCTTGGGAGCCTCGCGGCGTACGCAGAAGAGCTTCCTTTTCACTGAGGGGTTGCTCCTACTTGCGTTGACGCTACCGATCGCTTTGGCCTTCCTCGTGAACGCATTGGCTCTGGATTGGCCGGACACAGCCCGCCTGCCGTACACCGGATGGCGTTTTTTGTTGACTTTCGGGGGGGCTTATTTCCTGATGGGTGCGATGATTTGCCTGGGGATTTGGTTCCCCGCCCGTAAGGTGGAGCGGATGGATCCCGCAGAGGCGTTGCGCTATGAGTGATCAATAAGTATAAATCAATAAAAACAGGATAGTATGTATAAGCAATTTGTAAAGCAGGCGATCGGGCAGCTGAAGGAAGCCCCGCTGGTGAGCTTGATCTCGACCGTCGGGACGGCTCTTGCGATCGCCGTGGTGCTGGTGTTGGTGTTGGTATTCCAGATCAATGCGGCGGGCTTCGCCCCGGAGTCGAACCGGGCTCGTATGTTGTACGTCTGGGGTACGGAGGCGAATCCAAAGGATGGCTCCGGAAACCGTAACCGCAGCAACATGTCGGCCGAGGTGGTGAAAGAGTGTTTCTATACCTTGCGGGAACCGGAGGCGGTGGCGGCCTACGTGAGGGCGAGCCATCCGGTCTCGTTGCCGGAAAAACGGCTTTTCAAGGAATATGAGTGTTGTTATACGGATGCGGGCTACTGGAAGATCTTCGATTTCGATTTCGTGGAAGGAACGCCTTTCACGGAGGCCGATTTCCAGTCGGCGATCCCCCGGGTGGTCATCTCCAACCGCATGGCCGCAAGCTTGTTCGGGGGCGAGCGGGCGGTAGGCCGGCAGATCGTGCTGGATTACGTGACCTACACCGTATGCGGCGTGACGCGTGACGTACCCAACCCCTTGATGGCCTCGTTCTTCGATGTTTGCATCCCCTATTCGTGTAACGATAATCTCATGACTCCGAAGCCGGACTACGGGGAGAACATATCGGGCGATCTCTCTATGATCCTATTGGCCCGCTCTGCCTCCGGCTTCGAGGCAGTCCGTGCGGAACTGGACCAGCAGGTAAGGTGCTACAACGAGAGCAAGGTGGATTATAACGTGAACTTCCCTGCCGGGGCACTCTCACAGGTGGATTCCGCCATGGGCAGCAACGCCTGGAACAAGGTGGACTGGCAGACGTTCATGGCCGAGTCGGGGGCGTTCCTCCTTTTCCTCTTGCTGATACCGGCGCTGAACCTGACCGGCGTGGTACAGTCGTCCGTGCAGAAACGGCGGGAGGAGATCGGCTTGCGCAAGGCTTTCGGAGCTACCGGTGGCGACCTGTTGCGGCAGATCCTCTCGGAGAACCTGGTGCTGACCTTGATCGGGGGTCTGATCGGGTTGCCACTCTCCATCCTTTTGCTGGTGTTGGGCAAGTCGTTGGTGATGAACGATCCGAATATCACCTTCACTGCGGCCATGCTGATCAAGCCGGGCTTGTTCGCCGCGGCCTTGCTCGCCGCCTTCTTGCTGAATGTGCTGAGTGCCGGGATCCCGGCGTGGCGGGCTGCCTGCGGGACGATCGTGGATTCTTTGAGTGGAAATGAGGATTAAAATAATAAAGGCTATGATAAAGCATATAATCAAGATTATTTGGGCGCAACGCCGTAGTAACATTTGGATCGTAGGCGAGCTGTTGCTCGTGGTTTGCGCAGTTTGGTTCATGTTGGATAAGTTGTGGGTAGACATGCGTTGCTACTACGCCCCTATGGGATACGATATTGAGAACACGTGGCGTTTCCGCCTCTCCCGCCTTTCCCAGCAAGCGCCGGGATTCGTGCCGGACTCGCTCCGGGAGACTTCCGATACGCAGGACTTACTGGCCCTGATGGACCGGATCCGCTCGCTGGAGGAGGTGGAAGAGGCGTGTGTGACCTTCTGGTCGATGCCCTATTCCTTCGGCAACTCGTGGGGGAGCCTATTCCCCGTGGGCGGGGATACGACAGGCTTGTCGGCCCGGAGTTACCATAAGCTGAGGGTCTCGCCGGAGTACTTTGAGGTATTCCGGATCAAGGACATGCAGGGGCGCGATGTCACCCCGTTGGTGTGCGAGACCCATCGTCCGACAGTCTTGACACGGGCGGGCGAGGAGCACTTTTTCGGTGGCCAGTCGGCGGTAGGTCGACAGATCTCCGGGAACGATGACTTCTCGAACCCTTTTACCGTGGTGGCGGTGCTTCCCACCTTCCGGAGCAATGATTTCGATCGCCCCGAGAACTGCTACTTCTCCATCCTGAAAGGGGAGACGCTGGAGGAGTGCATGAGGCAGTTTGGCGTGGAGAACGCCGAGCTCTCGGTGCGCGTGCGCCGGGCGATGACGGAGGATGAGATGTACCGCCTCTTGGAGAACGCCTCGGAGCGATTGACGGTAAACAACTACTTCGTGCAGGGTGTCACCCGGCTGACGGATCAGCGCGAGCGTCTCCTTGCCTTCGCAAAGCGGGCAAACAAGCAAACGTTGGCCACGATGAGCTTCCTCCTCGTGAACGTATTCTTTGGTATCGTGGGTACCTTCTGGTTGCGCACCGAGCGGCGACGGGGCGAGATCGGGCTTCGTATGGCGATTGGATCCAGTCGTGCCAAGCTGGGCCGGTACATACTCATGGAGGGCTTGGGGCTCTTGGCCGTCACCCTGCCCGTGTTGCTGCTCTTCGCCCTCAACATGGCCTACCTCGACAAGCTGGATACCTACCGCGAGTCGATCACCCTGCTGCGTTTTGCGGCCACCTCGGGCCTCGCCTACCTGCTGCTGGGCGGCATGATCGGTCTCGGTGTATGGCTCCCCTCCCACAAGGCGGTGCGGATGGCCCCGGCGGAGGCGTTGCGATACGAATAATTTAGTTATAAGACACGATTGTCCGTCCCGGCTGTCCGATAATGAAGCGAGTGTTCATTATCGGACAGCTTTTTTTTATGGACTGTGGCTGTGATTCAGTTGTTTACACTTTTGGCATGCTATTTGCTTATAGGAGGACATTACAGAACATTAATCATTTAAAATATTACAATCATGATCAAACTAACGAATTTACAGAAGATTTACCGTACGAAAGAGATAGAGACAGTTGCGTTGGAAAACGTGAACCTAGAGGTACAGCAAGGCGAGTTCCTCAGCATCATGGGACCCTCCGGATGCGGGAAGTCCACTTTGTTGAATATCATGGGCCTGCTGGACTTACCTACCTCCGGAACGGTCGAGATCAACGGCGTAAACACGGTAGGCATGAACGATAAGGAATTGGCCGCTTTCCGTAACAAGCAACTCGGTTTCGTCTTCCAGAGCTTTCACCTGATCAATTCCCTGAACGTGCTGGACAACGTGGAACTTCCCTTGCTCTATCGCAAGGTCTCTTCCTCGGAGCGCCGCAAACTGGCCGAGGCCGTGCTGGAGAAGGTAGGCCTGAGCCACCGTATGCGCCACTTCCCGACGCAACTCTCCGGCGGCCAGTGTCAGCGCGTAGCCATCGCCCGTGCGATCGTAGGTAACCCCGACATCATTCTCGCCGATGAGCCGACCGGTAACTTGGACTCCAAGATGGGTATCGAGGTCATGGAACTGCTTCACCAACTCAACAAGGAGGACGGACGTACCATCGTGATGGTGACCCACAACGAGTCGCAGGCCCAGCAGACCAGTCGCGTGGTACGCTTCTTCGACGGAAGGCAGGTGCAGTAGCATTTGCGTTGCCGGGTATGGCGGAGCGGAGGTAGAGGCCTCCCTCGGGGCGATCGCCCGCCAGCTTCAGTCGCTTGCCGTAGATGGAGTGGTATTCGCCCGAGGGAGCTAGTTGTTTTTTATCCATGGTAACGGGTTTAATGAATGGTTAAGTGGTAAAGATAAAAAAGATAACGTGAATAAATATGTACAAGATATACTTTAAACAAGCCTGGGCCCTGCTCCGTCAGGAGCGGCTCTTCAGCTCGGTCTACATCGTGGGGACGGGGCTGGCCATCACGTTGGTGATGGTGCTATCCATCGTGTTTTACGTGAAGACGGCCCCACTCTATCCGGAGATGAACCGGGACAGGATGCTGGTGATCCGCTATGGGGCGGTGGAATATGGTAATGGCGGCTACAGCAGCAGCCGGCTATCGAGCCGGTTGATCCGTGAGCAAGTGATGCCCAACGAGGAGCTGGAGGCCGTGGCGATTACCCGTGACCAAGAAACTACATTCGTACAGCCGGAAGGTTCGCCTGTACAGGAGCCCACGGTACGCATGGCGGTAAACGAAGATTTTTGGCGGGTCTTCTCCTTTCGCTTCGTGGAGGGGAAACCCTTCACTGCGGTCGACGTGAGTAGCGGGTTGCCCGTGGTTGTGATCGCCCGCTCGCTGGCCCGTCGGGTCTTCGGCGAGGAGGAGGCCGTGGGCCGCGTGCTGAGCGTGAACTTCGAGGAGTTCCGTGTGGCGGGCGTGGTGGAAGACGCCTCGTACCTGCTCGACCGCGTCTATGCGCAGATCTGGTATCCTTATACCTACAACAAGGACTGGGAGATGGGTGAGCTGCGCAACGCCGAGCGCAACCCCGGCCTTGGTTCTTTCTACTGCTATGCGCTGGTGAAGGAGGGAGCCTCGTTGCGGGAGGCGCAGGAGCGGCTCCGCGAACGGTTCCGGGCCTACGGGCACTCGCTGGGCGAGGGGCGTACCTTTACCGCACATGGTGCGCCGGACTTGCACTGGGAGAGCGTCTTCCGCTACTACTCGGGTGTGGACTTGGATCTCGCCGGCGAGCTGACGCGCTATGCTATCATCATCTTCTTCCTCTTGCTGGTGCCGGCTGTGAGCCTCTTGGGGATGGTAGACTCCCGGATGGAACGCCGGCTGGCCGAGCTGGGCGTGCGCCGGGCGTTCGGGGCACCCCGCGGAACGTTGCTGGGGCAGGTCTTGGTAGAGAACCTGTTGTATACCGTGCTGGGAGGATTGGCGGGGTTGCTGTTCTCCTTCCTCGTGGCCGGGGGGATGCGCTCGTGGGTGTTTAAGATTGGCAAC
This sequence comes from Parabacteroides sp. CH2-D42-20, assembly GCF_003670185.1. Taxonomy (NCBI): domain Bacteria; kingdom Pseudomonadati; phylum Bacteroidota; class Bacteroidia; order Bacteroidales; family Tannerellaceae; genus Parabacteroides; species Parabacteroides sp. CH2-D42-20. Next base: position 121,713 of record NZ_RAYG01000004.1, read on the forward strand.
GGCTTCTCGCAAGCCATTCCCGACGGGGTGGAGGTGTCGCTCCCCTTGGAGGGGCTGCTAAACCCGTGGATATTCACTGCGGCGCTGCTCGTCTGCTTCTTGCTGAATTTGATGTCGGCCCTGTGGCCGGCTTGGAGGGCTTCGCGCCGTCCGATCGTGAATTCGTTGAACGCTTAAATGGATAGGAGGTAAAAGATATGTGGTTAATGATATGTAAACAATTGATAAACCGCTGGCGTTCGAGCCTGTCGGTCTGCTTGGAGCTGTTATTGGTGTTCTGCTTGGCATGGTTCCTGCTGGATTACTTTTTCGTGGAGAGTTATAACCGTAGCCTGCCCGTCGGCCGTAGTTACGACGGAGTGTGGCTGGTGGAGATGGGACTCCTGCCGGAGAATGCTCGCGAGTACGTGGCTGCCGAGAGCGACTCGGTGAACCTGCCGGTACACTACGCCCGTATCCTGGAGCGACTCTGCGCCTATCCGGGCGTGTCGAAGGTGGGGGCCTCTTACGGTTGTGCCTCCTTGCCCTACAGCCCTTGCTACAACGGCACGGGGATACGCAATGTGGAGGATACGGCCCGCACGATCGGCTGCATGGCGATGTGGTTCGACCCGACGACCGACTTCCTGGAGGTCTTCTCGCAGCGCTGCGCCGCCGACGGGCAGGTGGTTTCTACCGCCGATTACGACTGGGGCGACCCGCGGGCGGTGCTCATTACTCGGCAGATGGAGCGGAAGCTCTTCGGTGAGGGACAGGCCGTGGGGAGGTTGATCACGGATTCCGATGACCCTGCGGAGAGCGAGGCCCACAAGCGGGTGGTCGGCGTGCTGGAGGACGTGAAACGCCTCGACAACGACCTGCCGCGAGGTGTCCTTTTCTTTCCCAAGCGACCGGACTATGGCGAGATTCCGGATATGAACTATTTCATCCGGGTGGCCGGAGGCGAGTCGGATGTGCGGTTCGCCGAGGCTTTCCGCGAGCGCATGAGCCGGGAGTTACGGACGGGCAACTTCTTCCTGAAGCGCCTCACACCCTACCACCGCTATAAGGCCGACATGGATTTTGCCTTTGGCATTACCTATAATTACCGGATACGCCTCTCGTTGTTGGTCTTCCTGTGCGTGAATATCCTGCTGTGCGTGATCGGTACGTTCTGGTACCGCATCCGGACACGCCGGGGGGAGATCGGCCTGCGGAGGGCGATCGGTTCCGGGCGGGGACAGGTGCGGGGGATGCTGTTCCGCGAGGGAATCGTGATGTTGGCACTGATCACGCCCTTTGCGCTCCTGATCGAGTCGCAGATCGTGTTGGCAGGCCTGATGGACTTGCCTTACGGTCCGCAGATGGTGCTTCCCGATAACTACTGGCCGGCGATGATGCCCTTGCGCTTCCTGCTGGTGAACATCGCCGTGTGGCTCTTGATGGCGGCGGCGATCCTCGTGGGGATATGGCTCCCGGCTAGCCGGGCCGCCGAGATGGAGCCTGCCGAGGCGTTGCGGTATGAATGATAACAGATAAATAAAATAAATATGTACAATATCTATCTAAAACAAGCCTGGGCCTTATTGAAAGAGAACAAGCTCCTTTCCGGAGTCTCTATCTTCGGTACGACCTTGGCGATTTGCATGATCATGGTGATCGTGATCGTATGGCAGATGCGTACCGCCAATTACTCACCGGAAGACAATCGGGACCGGATGATGTACGTCAGTGATACCCGTGCCTCCTACAAAGAGAACGAATCTTATAACGACTGCTACCTTCTCGCTTCCCGGGTGGTGAAAGATTGTTTCTATCCCTTGTGCTCTGCCGAGAAGGTAGGCATGGCGTATCATGGCGTGCAACGCTTGGTGGCAGTGGCGGATCATACGGTGGAGTTCAAGTGCGACGTGACCTTTACGGACGCGGCGTTCTGGAATATCTTCAACTTTCGTTTCCTCTCTGGTAAGCCTTATGGCGAGGAAGAAGTACAAAGTGGCATCATGGATGCTGTGGTAAGCGAGTCCGTGGCACGTCGGCTCTATGGCACGACCGAGGTCGTAGGCCGTACCGTCGAGATCAGCTACGTGCCCTATACCATTCGTGCCGTCGTGCGGGATGTCTCCCTGCTAGCCGAGTCAGCCTATGGCGATGTCTGGTTGCCTTATACCACCGACAATTCCCTGTATGATAATGATTCCGACCGTCTTGTCGGGGGCTTTCGTTGTTATATCCTCGCAAGTTCGTCCGCCGACTTTGATGCGATCCACTCCGAGGCCGAGGCGAATATCGCTCGCCTTAACGAATCACAAAGCACGCACCTACTGAAAATTGGAGGAGGACCCGATACCCATTTGGGCGATTTGGCTCGCGAGGATGCTTTCTCTGAGCCGAATGTACGGGAATTGGTAATGAAATATGTTATCATCGTTCTTGTCCTTTTGCTGATCCCAGCCATCAACATGAGCGGTATCACGCAAAGCCGGATGCGTAAACGTATGGCTGAGATCGGGGTGAGGAAGGCGTTCGGGGCGACACGCTCGGAACTACTGACGCAGGTACTCTACGAGAATCTGTTGCAGACCTTGCTGGGGGGTGTGTTAGGTTTGTTTTTCTCATACGCCTCCGTACTGCTTTTGTCCGATTGGTTGCTAGATACGGGCACGGCGTCGATGGGTATCGGTCGCACCTTTGTCAATGCGGAGATGATGTTCAATCCGGTGATCTTCCTTTACGCGTTCCTTGCTTGTCTCGCGTTGAACCTGCTGAGCGCCGGAATCCCGGCTTGGCGAGCCTCACGGATGCGTATCATCTCGGCTCTCAACGAGAATGTTCATTAATCTCCCGCATTGGATGATAGCTATACTAAAATAATAGAAAGATATGATACGACATTTATTACAATTGATCTGGAACCAGCGCAAGCAAAACGCTTGGTTGTGGGCTGAGTTATTGCTGGTCTCGGTCTTCCTTTGGTTCCTTGTGGACTACCTGTATGTGATGGGGCGCACGTATACGGCTCCTCTGGGCTTCGATATCCGGCATACGTACAGCATCGTGATCAGCAGCCTTTCGGAAAGAAGCCCGGATTATATCCCGAAGGAGAAGCGGGAGCGGCCGGATGGTGTTCATCTGCTGACGGCGTTGGATCGCATCCGCACCTATCCCGGCGTGGAATCGGCCTGCCTTACGGATGGGGGATGCCTTATTATATGGGAAGCCGTAACCTCGTTTGGCGGATTGATACGTTGCAGGTGCCCTGCCGCTATGCTTTCGTCACCCCGGAGTTCTTCGACGTGTTCCGTATCTATGATAAGGACGGCAAGACGGCTTCCTTGAAACGGGCCATCGAGGATAACAACTCCATCGTAATCTCCGCCGACGTGGAGACGATGAATCCCGGCCTTTCCCTACTCGGGCAAAAGGCGTACCGGGGGAATGTGACCGACGAGATCGAGGAGACAATCCGTGGTATCAACGTTCCCATCCGCCGTCATGAGTACACCAAGGCGGAACCCAACGTCTATAGGGCCCTGCGGCTAAGCCGGATGGAGGAAGGATACTATGAGGGGATGATAGATGCCGTGCGACTCTGCGTACGTGTCCGTCCGGATGTCGATAATGCTGATTTCCCCGCACGCTTCCGCAAGGATATGGCCGAACAGCTTCGGCTAGGCAACCTCTATCTGCTAGACGTACAGCCCTTGTCATATATTCGCGACGGCTATATCCGTTCGATCGGCGTAGAGAACGAGGTGAAAACCCGTGTGGCGGTAGCCTGCTTCCTATTGGCGAATATATTCCTCGGTATCATCGGTACCTTCTGGTTCCGTACGGAATATCGCAAAGGCGAGATGGGGCTTAGGATGGCCTTAGGCTCTACCCGCCGTCAGTTGAACTCGATCATGGTGGGAGAGGGTGTCCTATTGCTGGTCTTGGCGTTCATCCCGTCCTTAGTCATCAGCTTCAACATCGCCCATATGGATTTGATAGATACCTATCAGCTTCCGTTCACGTGGCTGCGCTTTGCGATTTGCGGAGGGATTACGTTTGTCTTGATCGTCCTCATGATCATCTGTGGCGTATGGTATCCCGCCCACTCGACAGCCCGCTTGGAGCCAGCGGAGGCGTTGCATTATGAATAAGAGTTAACTTACATATTTCACACATACACACAATTGAAAGCCCGGTCTTGTAGTGATACATGGCCGGGCTGTTTTCGTGCTTGGCAAAAATCCGCGAGTTAAAACGTCATTGACGCATATACCCCATAATGCCCGTCTCCCGCTACCGGGCTGATAGACAGGTTATGTTTCTTCGCGAACGGACGGGTAAAGATATAGGCGCTACCGGCGCCGATAACGGCTCCCGCCGCCACGTCCCACCAATCATGCTTCTTTCCATAGACCCGGCTCCAACCCACGTAGGTAGATACCGCATAAGCCGGAATACCCCATTTCCATCCATAACGCCTTTGGATAAAAGCGGCTCCCGCGAAGGATACGGAGGTATGCATGGATGGGAACGAATGATTATCGCTGAAGTCGGGCCGCTCTTTCTTCACTAGGTATTTCAGCGCATAGGTTACGCCCAATGTCGTAACCCCGGTGAATACGCCTTGTTTCAGCCCTTGCCAATCTTGGGTTGCCAATACTGTCGCCAAACTCGCCACCGGAGTGATAAACACCAATACGTCTCCCGAGGTCCGTATGGCTTTCCGGCTACCGGTCACCTTCAATTCTTGTCCGTTAACGGACAGGCACAGCATGAGCATTGTAATTGCGAAAAGGATATGTCTCATAGATTTAAAATATAGTTGCTATTTTAGGTATAAAAATGATAAACCCGACGATCGCTGCCGCTATCGCCATCAATAATACGGCTCCCGCCGCCAAGTCTTTCGTTCGCTTGATAGCCTCATTATACTCAGGGGAGACCAAATCTGCTAGGGCCTCGATGGATGAATTGACCGCCTCGGCAGCTAATACCGCTCCGATCACGATCGTTACTGCGATCCATTCCATGCGGGAAAGTCCGAATACCACCCCGGCTATAAGTACACAAACTGCCGCGAAACAATGGATCCAAGCGTTATGCTCCTTCGTGATCAATAGCTTGATTCCGTTGAAAGCGAATTTAAAGCTTCTGGCTCTCTTTCGAAATGTGAAACCGTCATTCTTCATTTTTATAGCATCTCTTATTGAGGAGGGCAAATATAGGTATTTTTTGCCTTTATCGCATATCCTGACGAACAAACAGGATATTCACCTTTCATATTCCGCAATTCGTCAAGATTACTTGTTGGTTTTTATCTGGAACGATAACTTCGTTGATTAAAAAAGTGCCCGTGATACGAGCATAGATCAAAGTAAAAGAATAAATTTATGGCTTGAAATCAGATATGAAGATAAAATATAACTTTCTAAGTCCGTTGCTAATGGCGATATTGACGATCTGTTGCCTGTGGATTGTTACGGATGTCGCTTATGGTGTCCGCATGTGGGAACTGGGAGTGGACGCATGGATCGGGCGTATCAAGGCCCTTGCTATTATATTGATCGGCGTTAGCTTATCTTATTTGTTTTTTAATTACTTGGCTAATATTTTTTTAGATAGGAATAAAGAGCGGAGGTCCCGTCCGGTGTTCCGGGAATATCTGTGGGTGGTCTTGTTTAATTTAGTCGTGCTCAATATCGGCTTGTATATCGTGATCTATTCTATAAATGGAACGACCTATCGGTGGGGAGAGGCGTTAATGATCAATGCGGTAGCTGTGCCGATCTTTCTCCTATACTATTTCTTGATCCGTAATAATATATTAGCCAAACGCTATTCGGAGAAAATCGTCCAATTGGAGAAAATGAAAGTAGATCAATTGGAAACCCAATTAAAGTTGCTGAAGATGCAATACCATCCCCATTTCCTGTTTAATGCCTTGAATACGATCTATTTCTTGATTGATGAGGAAAATGAGGAAGCGATTGAGGCTGTAGAGTTACTTTCGGACTTACTCCGTTATCAATTATATGATATAAATACGAAAGTGACGATCGAAGAGGAGATTGATTATTTGCGAACATATATTCAATTCCAGCGACTTCGTATGACGAAACGCTTACAGTTCGAGGAGTCCTTTGACTCGGAATTGACCGGACAAAAAATACATCCGTTGCTTTTCCTTCCATTATTGGAGAATGCGTTTAAATATGTGGGCGAAGCGTATTGGATACAAGTATCTATGCGGAAAGAGGATTCAAAGGTATGCTTTGGGGTAAGCAATACTTTCAATCCGGACTCCTTGGAACAAAGAAAGGGGAAAGGCATTGGGATCGACAATCTGAGAAAACGATTGGAGCTATTGTACCCGGATAAACATGAGTTACGTATAAAAAAAGACAATACCCGTTTTAGGGTTGAGTTATGTATTGATTTATCAGAATAATATGGAAATAAAGTGTATCATAACGGATGATGAGCCAATCGCCAGAAAAGGACTTCGGCGACACATCGGTAAAATTGATTTTCTGACCATCGTCGGAGAATGTGAGGACGCTATACAACTCAATAATATGCTGAATTCGGTTCAGGCGGATTTGCTTTTTCTGGATATAGAGATGCCGGATATGTCTGGACTGGACTTCTTGGAGAGTGCTCAGAACACACCGAAGGTTATTATCACCTCGGCATACGAGCGGTATGCGTTGAGAGGATATGAGTTTGACGTGGTGGACTATTTATTGAAACCGATCTCTTTTTCCCGTTTCCTGAAATCGGTCAATAAAGCACATGCGTTGATGGAATCTACATCGAAAAGCGAGGAGCCTGCTTATATCTTTGTCAAGACGGAGAAGCAACTTAAAAGGCTTTATTTAAAGGAGATTCAATTTATAGAGGGTATGGAGAACTATATTGTTATCCATACCCTCACTTCCAAAGAGATCGTTCATCTCCGGTTGAAGAGTATACTGGAAACGCTGCCGGCACAAATTTTTATGCAAGTGCACCGCTCTTTCATCGTAAATCTTTCTTATGTACAAGCGATAGAAGGAAATCTATTAATCATTGGGGAGCATAAAATACCGGTGTCGCGCCCTTTACGGGAAGAGGTCTATAAATCGATCGTCAATAATCAACTCATTCAAAGATAAGTATCCAAAAACGAACACACTGTTCATTATCGAACACTTTAAATATTCCTATTTATCGGATTATCAATAGTATATGTTTTTGGCATGCCTTTTGCCTTAGGCAGGATAAAAAAACTTATACTAAGATGAGAAGGATCTATATAGCGATGTGTTGTCTGTGGGCGGGGATTTCGGGAGTATGTGCCCAAGACAATACGAATAAAGTTCGAATAACCCTGCGGCAAGCGATCCAGATCGCACAGCTTCAATCCGTAGACGCTGCCGTGGCGCTCAATGAGTTGCGAACGGCCTATTGGGAATTCCGTACGCATCGGGCGGATCAGTTGCCGGAAGTGATATTTACGGGGACTCTGCCTTCATATAGCAAGCAATACTCGAAGTACCAGCAATCGGATGGTTCTTATACCTATGTGCAAAACAATGCCTTAGGCTTAAATGGAGAGATCTCTATCGCCCAGAACATAGCCTTGACCGGAGGTAAGATCGCCTTGAATACCTCTTTGGATTTTACCCGTCAGCTAGGTAGTGGCGCTTACAACGAGTTTATGAGCGTACCTGTTAGTTTGACATTGACGCAACCGATCTTCGGTGTGAATGACCAAAAATGGAAACGTCGTATCGAGCCTGTTCGTTACCAAGAGGCTAAGGCCGCTTATATGGAGAACGTGGAGAATGTAACGATCGCTACCATCACGAATTACTTCAACTTACTGTTGGCGGAAGATAATCTGGATATCTGTAATCAGAACTTGCAGAATGCTAATAAACTCTATGATATAGCGATAGCGAAGCGTAAGATCGGGCATATCTCGGAGAGCGAGTTGATGCGCTTGAAACAGTCGGCTTTGCAAGCGAAAGGCAGGCTGACCGAGGCTCAATCCAATTACAACGCGATGATGTTCAAGCTCCGTTCCTTTTTAGGGATGAGCGAGCAAGACGTAATCGAGCCTGTTCTTCCCGAGGCGATAGAAGGAGTCCGTATGGATTATCAGGCGGTATTGGAGAAGGCTCAAGAAAATAACTCGTTCTCAAAGAATATCATGCGCCGCCAGTTGGAAGCGGATTATGATGTGGCGACCGCCAAGGGAAACCGTCGAAGTATTAACCTGTTTGCCTCCGTGGGTTATACCGGTAAGGATATGTCCATGCGAGGAGCTTACAATCCATTGAAAGATAACCAGATCGTAGAGGTCGGGCTTTCGATTCCTATCTTGGACTGGGGAAAACGGAAGGGAAAGGTAAAAGTAGCCGAATCGAATCGGGATGTCGTACTTTCCAAGATTCGTCAGGAGCAAATGGATTTTAATCAAGATATCTTCCTCTTGGTGGAGAATTTCAACAATCAGGCCGCTCAATTGGAGATAGCCGCCGAGGTGGACACGTTGGCGGAAAAGCGCTACAAGACCTCGATCGAGACTTTCATGATCGGAAAGATCGATATCCTAGACCTGAATGACGCCCAGAGCTCGAAGGATGACGCGAAGCAAAAGCATATCCAAGAACTGTATTATTATTGGCGCTATTTTTATAACATCCGTAGTATAACATTGTATGATTTCTTGAATAATCGTACATTAGATGCCGATTTCGAGGAAATCGTGAAACGATAAATTGATTATATGATACTGATAATAGATGATGACGCGGCTGTTCGTTCCTCGCTTACATTCCTGCTAAAACGTGCGGGTTTCCGGCCGGAGGCGGTTCCGGGGCCGAAGGAGGCCTTGGAGGTGGTCCGTGCCACGGCGCCGGAGCTGATCTTGATGGATATGAACTTCACGCTGACTACCACGGGCGAGGAGGGGATTCAATTATTGAGACAGGTGAAGATCTTTCGTCCCGATGTACCTGTGATCTTGATGACCGCTTGGGGATCGATCTCTTTGGCGGTGCAGGGAATGCAAGCCGGGGCCTTCGATTTTATCACGAAGCCTTGGAATAACTTGGTATTATTGAAATCGATCCGGACCGCCTTGGAATTGAGCGAGCAGAAGAAAGAGACAAACGCTCCCTTGAACCGTTCGGATGCCGACCATAAATTTCATTTTGATAAGATCGTGGGGCAAAGTGCCGCTTTGATGGATATATTGGGGACGGTCTCGCGTATCGCCCCGACAAATGCCTCTGTTTTGATTACCGGCGAGAGCGGTACGGGTAAAGAGCTGATCGCGGAAGCGATCCATGCGAATAGCCCTCGGTCGAAAGAGGCTTTCGTGAAGGTAAACCTAGGCGGACTATCCCAGAGTCTTTTTGAGAGCGAGATGTTCGGACATAAGAAGGGGGCTTTTACGGACGCGTACATGGATCGGGTAGGGCGTTTCGAGATGGCGAACAAAGGTACGATCTTCTTGGATGAGATCGGCGATTTGGAACTGTCTTGCCAAGTAAAGCTGCTTCGGGTATTGCAAGACCAGACCTTTGAGGTCTTGGGGGATAGCCGCCCACGGAAGGTGGATATACGGGTCGTAAGCGCTACGAACCGGGATTTACGATCGATGGTGGCGGACCGTACGTTCCGTGAGGATCTTTTTTACCGGATCAATTTGATCACGGTGCATTTACCCGCCTTGCGTGAGCGAAGGGAGGATATCCCATTGCTGGCCCGATATTTCGCGGATAAGCAATCGGAGGTCAATGGGCTACCGAGGGTGGAGTTCTCATCGGATGCCCAGACCTATTTAAGCCGTCTCCCTTTTCCCGGTAATATCCGTGAGTTGAAGAACTTGGTGGAGCGGACGATCCTTGTGTCGGGTAAGACGCTTTTGGATGCCGCTGATTTCGAGGTTCATTGCATGAATACATCCGGCTCTAAATCGACGATTCCGTCTTCTTTGGAGGGCTTGACCTTGGATGAGTTGGAGAAGCAAACCATCTTACGCTCCTTGGAAGCGCATGGAGGTAATTTATCGCATGTCGCTACGGCACTGGGAATCAGTCGTGCCGCCTTGTACCGGAGATTAGAGAAATACGGAATCCCGATCGATAAATAAGAAGAGGCGAGGATGAGGCTGAAAGGATTATTTTGGATATTGACGACGCTGCTGTTGACTATATTGGCGGTGGTGACTTATTATGTCTTTTATACGTCTTCTATCCGGATGTTTTTTGCGGTAGAAGCCTTGGTCTTGCTTACGATCATCTATTTATTTGTCTTTTATCGCCGTATCATAAAGCCCTTGCATATCATCGGTAACGGTATGGAGTTGTTGAAAGAGCAAGACTTTAGTTCCCGCTTGGGAAAGGTCGGGCAAACGGAGGCGGACCGGGTGGTCGATGTGTTTAATAAGATGATGGAGCAGTTGAAGAATGAGCGTTTGCACCTCCGGGAGCAAAACCATTTCTTGGACTTGCTGGTCAACGCCTCTCCGATGGGAGTGATCATCTTGAACTTGGATGAGGAGATTCTATCCATGAACCCGGCCGCGTGTAAATTGTTTGGCGCGCAAAGCTCGGAGGATATGGTGGGAAAACGTTTTCTTCAACTAGATTCTCCCTTGGCGGAAGAATTGGTACGGGTTCCGATGTATCAAGCGCAAACCGTCCGGCTGAACGACGCTAATATTTATAAATGTACGCATTCCTCATTCGTAGACCGGGGTTTTCACCACCAATTTTATTTGATAGAGACGTTGACCCAAGAGGTGTTCAAGGCCGAGAAGAAGGCGTATGAGAAGGTGATACGTATGATCTCTCATGAGGTGAATAATACGACCGCGGGTATCACCTCTACCTTGGATACGCTGGAGTCCACTTTCAGTGGGATGGAGGATATGGAGGATGTCTGCGAGGTTTTGCGGGTCTCCATAGAACGTTGTTATAGCATGAGCCATTTTATCACCAATTTCGCTGATGTGGTGCGTATACCCGAACCTCAAAGCCGTCCGCAAGAATTGAACCAAGTGGTGTTCGCTTGCAAACGCTTTATGGAGACGGTTTGCCAGAACCGGAATATCGAGATTGTCATGGATCTGAGCGAGGAATCTCCAGTCGTGAATTTGGATAATTCCTTATTCGAGCAAGTCTTGGTCAATATTATCAAGAATGCCGCCGAATCCATCGATCGGGATGGAAAGATCTATATCCGGACGACAGTGCGTCCCACCTGCTTGGAGATCGCCGATACGGGCAAGGGCATCGACAAGGATACGGAAACGAAACTATTCAGCCCGTTCTTCTCTACGAAGCCGAACGGACAGGGCATCGGCTTGATCTTTATCCGTGAGGTGCTGTTAAAACATGATTGCCGATTCTCTCTTCGCTCTTATCCGGATGGATTGACGAGGTTTAAGATTTGGTTCGCTTGAAAATAATCCCTTTATAGTATTAGGTTTTTCCCTTGTAGGTTTAGGCTGTATCCTTACAGATGTTAGCCCTTTTGTCTGCTTGTGTTCATCATGCGACAGCCGTTGCATGATCTTCCACCAACTGTTGCATGATCTTCTACCAGCCGTTGCATGATCGTCCAACAGTTGATAGATGATGGATGTCTCTAGAGGAAAAGTCTAAAGATAGGGATGGAAAGGACTAAGGGATACGGAGGTTTTGGACAAGTTGTACTGGATTTTATACTATCTTTGCAACGTATAACAAAGCAATAGAAATCTAATCTTGAATATCATGAAGAAAGTAGTATCTGTATTATCTATCCTTGCGGTTATCGCGTTCTCGGTATCTATGGTAGGCTGTTCGAATACTCAAAAGCCGGAGAAAGTTCTTCGCCATGTTGTTATGTTCGGTTTTAAGCCGGATGTGTCCGAGGCGCAGGTGAAAGAGGTTGAGGATGCCTTTAGTAAGTTGCCTTCTCAAATCGATTTGATCAAAGGATATGAGTGGGGAACAGATTGTAGTCCGGAGGGATTGCAACAGGGCTTGACTCATTGCTTTTTCTTGACTTTTCATTCGGATGCGGATCGGGACGCCTATTTGGTACATCCGGCGCATAAAGCGTTTGGCAAGGTGTTAGGAGGGAAGGCATCGGCGGTTACGGTGTTGGATTATTGGACGAAATAAAAAGAATGGGCGGGATGAATCGATGAGTCATCCCGCCCGTTTTTATATTCCTCAGTTACTTTATATTATAACCATTGATTCATGAACTGATCCATCTCTTCCGCATGGGCTTCTAGGCTTTGAAGTAGCTTGAATTGGGCTTTTGTGCGGATTAAGTTATGTTTCGGGCTATGGATCTTGTAATAGGTATCGCCGTTGATATAATCGGTTAAGAAACGAACGGTCTGCATATAAGTCAATAAGCGTCCACCGTAAGGTAGCAATTTGATCTCGGTAGGAGTTAAGAACGCCTTGGCTTTTTCCATATATCCACGGGTATAGGCTTTGAATATCTCCATATTAACGTTTACGTTATCCAGATTCTCATCGTCCTCGGCACCCGTATTGGCTCCGGTACGGATAAAGTCGCCGATATCGGAAAGGACGAAGCCCGGCATCACGGTGTCCAAGTCGATCACGCAAAGCACCTTGTCGCTATCAGCGTCAAACATCATATTGTTAACTTTTGTATCGCAATGGTTCGTGCGTTTCTTCAATTGGCCCTCACGGTACAGGCGTTCTTGGATGCACATCGCTTCGGCACGTTTCTCGATCTCCTCTACCAAATCTTTCACCTCTTCCAACCGGCCTGCCGGATTAGCGGCTACAGCCTCATGGAATTGTCGCAAGCGGAACTCCATATTATGGAAATCCGGGATGGTCTCGCCCAGCGTACCCTCGGGTATATCGGACAACATGGTCTGGAAATCACCGAACGCTTTGCCAGCCTCATAAGAAAGCTCAGGAGTTACTTCCTCATAGCTTTTGCTGCGAGGGATGAATAGGCATACCCGCCAATAACTATCTCCATCGAAATAATATTTTTTCCCGTCTTTAGTCGGCAAGAAGGTTAATACCTTACGGTCGATATCCGTTTCACCTTTTTCCTCCAGCTTTTTGCGGATATGAGTGGTAACCACATGGATGTTATTTTGCAGCATATCCACGTTGGTGAAGATTAAATGGTTGATACGCTGTAGCACGTATTTGATCTCCCCTTTCTCGTTGGTCACTTTCAATGTATCATTAATGTGTCCGTTTCCGAATGGTTCAGCGGAAACTACTTTCTCGTCCAACTGGAACTGATCCAAGATGTTTAGTAATTGTTCTTTCGTTTTTGCCATGATATTTCATTATGTTAACTCCCGCGAAGATACAAAAAAAGGCCACGATACAAATCGTGACCTTTTTTTATTTCTTAAAGAAAGAAATCTTATTTCTTGTTACGGTTACCATAACGGCTCATGAACTTATCAACACGTCCGGCTGTATCGACCAACTTAGACTTACCAGTGTAGAACGGGTGAGAAGTATTAGAGATCTCGACCTTTACCAACGGATAAGTTACGCCGTCGATCTCGATCGTCTCTTTAGCGTTAATAGTAGAACGAGTGATGAATACATCATCGTTTGACATGTCCTTAAATACTACAGGACGATAATTTTCAGGATGAATACCTTTTTTCATTGCTTTATTATCTATTTTAATTTATACTCTGTATATATTTGGTAACCGGTATTTTGGCTTGCAAAGGTAAGGGTTTGCCACAAACAAACAAAGAAAATCGTATTATTTTTTTCAAGGGCGTTGATTTTGTGTTATTTTATATGCTTTGAAGCATCATTTGTCGTGAATCTTGATTATCTTTGTGCAAGTTTTTAATCATTAACGTAATAACATAATAACAACTATGGTAAATTACAAAGATTTGGGCTTGGTGAACACAAAAGAAATGTTCGCTAAGGCTATCAAGGGCGGATATGCTATCCCTGCTTTCAACTTCAATAACATGGAACAGATGCAGGCTATCATCAAGGCTGCTGTAGAGACAAAATCTCCGGTTATTTTGCAAGTTTCTAAGGGCGCTCGCCAGTACGCAAACGCTACTTTGCTTCGTTACATGGCACAAGGTGCTGTTGAATATGCTAAGGAATTAGGTTGCCCGAATCCTCAGATTGTTCTTCACTTAGACCATGGTGATACGTTTGAGACTTGCAAGAGCTGTATCGACTCTGGCTTCTCTTCTGTAATGATCGACGGTTCTCACCTTCCTTACGAGGAGAACGTTGCTTTGACGAAGAAAGTTGTTGAGTACGCTCATCAATTTGATGTAACTGTAGAAGGCGAGCTTGGTGTATTGGCTGGTGTTGAGGATGAGGTTTCTTCAGACCACCACACGTATACCAATCCTGAGGAAGTTATCGACTTCGCTACTCGTACGGGCTGCGATTCTTTGGCTATCTCAATCGGTACTTCTCACGGTGCTTATAAGTTCACTCCGGAGCAATGTACGATCGACCCTGTTACAGGTAAGATGGTTCCTCCTCCATTGGCATTCGACGTTTTGGACGCTGTTATGGAGAAACTTCCGGGATTCCCTATCGTTCTTCACGGTTCTTCTTCTGTTCCTCAGGAAGAGGTTGAGACTATCAACCAATATGGTGGCGCTTTGAAGGCTGCTATCGGTATTCCTGAAGAGTGGTTGCGTAAGGCTGCTACATCTTCTGTATGTAAGATCAATATCGACTCAGACTCTCGTTTGGCGATGACTGCCGCTATCCGCAAGACTTTTGCTGAGAAACCGGCTGAATTCGATCCTCGTAAATATCTGGGCCCGGCTCGTGATAACATGGAGAAACTTTACAAACACAAGATCATCAACGTTCTTGGTTCTAACGACAAGTTGTAATCGGAACATAAGATTCTTTCTATATAAAAGAAGGCCATCTCGGAAACGGGATGGCCTTTTTGCGTTAAAGGGGTCACATTTTTTCATCATAGTGGTTTCAGGATATATACTTACTTGGCCATAGAAGATATACTGCAAGTGCCCATGGATATGTACTTACTTCGCTTAGTAAGTATATCCTTGAGAAAAGAATATTAATTTTTTTTGTTAATTTTTTTTACTTTTTCTTGTTGGTTCGATGTTTTTTTTATATATTGCCATCGTGATTACCGTTACATCTGTTTAATACGTCTTTTTTTAATTTAGTCCCTCTAGAGAAAGAAACTATCCGGCTGATATGGAAACTTTATGAAGAAAAGATTTCAGGTGTTTTTTACAGACTCTTAAATTGATAGGCTTATGAAAAGGAACACATGGCTTATGCTGCTGACTTTTATCATGTTTTTATCCTGTGGCAGGCAAAAGGGCGATAATGAGCTGCTTCCCATCGTTAAGGAATGGTATGGGAAAGAGGTTAAATTCCCGGATCATCCCGTATTCACACTTTACGGCAAAGATACTGTGGACTACTCGATACCCCAGTCTCCCTATAAGGTGTTGGTGTATGTGGATTCCTCCGGTTGTGTGGACTGTAAACTGCAATTGCAGAAATGGCAGGAATTGATTAAGTATACTAATTCGATAAGCGATGGGGAAATCCCTTTCCTGTTTTTCTTTTTCCCGAAAGACTATAAGGAGTTGTGCCAATTCTTTAAAAGGGATCTGTTCGACTTGCCGGTCTGCATCGATTTTGATGGCGAGCTGAACAAGTTAAACGATTTCCCACCATTCCCCCAGTTCCATACCTTATTATTAGATAAAGACAATAAGGTCTTGGTGATCGGCAATCCTGTGCATAGTACGGAGATCCGAAGCCTGTATTTCAAGCAGCTGTCGGAGACCTACGATACAGCCAACGAAAAAGATGACAAATTGATAACAACGAGCGAGGTAAGCCCCATCAAGGCCGATTTGGGAACCTTGAAGGTAGGCGACAGCAAGAAACAGCTTTTCGAGGTAAAGAATACGGGTGATAAGCCGCTGGTTATCATTGCCACAAGCTCCACTTGCGGTTGCGCCTCGGTAGAATATCCGAAACAGCCCATTCCCCCGGGTGGAATCGCTACCGTGGAAGTCACGATGAATCCCAAGGATGTCGGCTTCTTCAATGAGATCATTCAGTTGAAATGCAATACCGAATATCCGGCCAAGCTCCGGATCCGAGGTAGAGCGGAATAAATAATCATCGGGTAAAGAAAGGAGAGGTTTGCCCTGCGCCTCGAAACACTTGGCAAACTCTCCCCACTACCCCTTAAAAAAGAAAGGAGGTGTACAAAGGTACGGAAAGTTATCGACCTATACGTTAGGTTTTGGCAATTTCCATAAGTTTAATAGGCTTAGGAAGTGTGGGTTATTTCCAATTAACAAATCAAAAACAAGAACATTATGCTTAAGAAAATTTTAACAATAGGTAGCTTTGCGGCGATAGCAGCCGCTTTCGGGTTCAATAATACCGGTAGTACTAACGAGGAGGTTTCAGTTTCTGATCTTATGTCGGCTAACACTGAGGCGCTGGCTGATTGCCTGAATGGGTGTGTAGAAAATGGAAATGGATGTTATTGTAATGGTTGGTATCCTTGTTATAAAGAATATAGTGGCGGGTAATTCGAGCCAGTGTTATCTTATAGCTTCATAAGGTTCATATAAGTATAACGTTTTGGAGGTTAAATGTATTTTAACCTCCAATTATTGTAAATGTTAATTGAATGAAAAAATATCGATTTGTCAACGTTCTAAAAAATGTTGTTTATGTATAAAGTCATCTGTCAACTTTTATTAATAACTTTTTGCTGGAGTTGTTCTTCTGATTCCACCACAGCAAAATATCAATCGAAAAGGGAAAATATAATTAATGTGCATGATCAAATAAAAGGCATATCAATAGAGAATGTTCTTATTAGTAATTTCGCATTGATGCAGATTATTGATAAGTATTTGTTCATCACTGATTATAAATCGGCAAACGAATTAATCCATATTTTTAACAAGAGTGATTTTAAATATGTAGCAAGTACCGCTCTTAAAGGGCAAGGGCCCGGAGAGATCACCAATATAGGTCATATTGCGGAAGATAAAGCGCATCGTAAGTTTTATGTATCAGATCATGGTAAAAATAAAATTTTCAGTTTTGATATCGATAGCGCAATAGCAGATCCTGCCTATCTTCCTATTGAGAAGATGAAAATGGGCGAAGATGTTTTTCCAGACAGATATGTATATATTAATGATACATTGTCTATCGCTATAACCATACACCGTCTTAGTAGTCATGATTTTTTACCGGTGATAGGAAAATTAAACATGCGGTCCAGAGAAATAACCCCTATGCCTTATACGATTAATCCAAAGGTTAAAAAGAAACGAATTACTTTCGCTGTATCTTTAAAGGATAGTATTTATGTGGAGTGTTATGCGCCACATGATTTGATGACTATTTGTAGTCTTGATGGAGATCTGAAATATAATGTGTACGGTCCTAAGTGGGATACAGAGACACACGGTAAAGATTTCTTCGGTCCTGTTATATTTTGTGGAAATAGGATAGTTGCCCTTTATTCGGGGGAGAGATCTTTTACAAAAGAGCGAAAATCTAATTTGCCTACCCAATTTGTCGTTTTTGACTTGGAGGGTAATTATTTAAAAACATTAGAAACGGGATATAAGATTGCAAATATTTGTTATGATGAGAGCAATCATCGAATTATAATGAATATGAATGACACCATGCAATTCACTTATCTAGATGTAGGAACCCTATTAGATTAGAAAGCCATGACCCTATTATTCGACATATACCCCGCCATCGGCCACTTGAACGCAAGTTTTGCGCTAGCGAATCAGTGGCGGGAGAGAGAGCATCGAGTTGTTTATTGCGCGGTAGAAGCCGAGCATAAGAAGCGGATAGAAGATAATGGTTTTGAGTGCGTTATGCTGGATTATCTTTTGGACTCGGACAAGCAAGAGCTGCGTGTAAAGGGTCTGCGTTTTATCTTGGAATGCGTAATCTCTGCGTTTACACAAGAAAGGGAACAGGCTTTTTCCCGGAGAGCGGCCGATTGGGAAAAAAAGATTGCGGAGCTGTCTCCCGATCGTGTATGTATGGATGCCCAATGCGCCATGCATATGGCCTTGTATCATAAGCTGGGAATTCCCGTCATCGCTGTAGAGACACTACCCCTTAAAAAGAAAGGAGGTGTACAAAGGTACGAAAAGTTATCGACCTATAAGTTAGGTTTTGGCAATTTCCATAAGTTTAATAGGCTTAGGAAGTGTGGATTATTTCCAATTAACAAATCAAAAACAAGAACATTATGCTTAAGAAAATTTTAACAATAGGTAGCTTTGCGGCGATAGCAGCCGCTTTCGGGTTCAATAATACCGATAGTACTAACGAGGAGGTTTCAGTTTCCGATCTTATGTCGGCGAACACTGAGGCGCTGGCTTACTGCCCGAATGGGTGTGTAGATGGTAGTGGTGTATGCGAGTGTAATGGCATTTATTTCTATCGAGAATATGGCATGTAAGTTTATGATAATATCAGCTTAACTAGTTTAGATGTTTAGGGGTTAAATAGATCATTAATCCCTAAGCATTCTAAAAAAGGAAATATGTTTCACAAAATCAAACAGTACTCGATATGAATAAAATAGTCTGCCTATTTCTTCTGATCGTTTTTTGTTGGGGATGTTCCTCAAACTCTGCGACTGAAAAACACCAAGGAAAAAGAGATAATGTAATCAATGTTCGTGATCGGATAAAGGAGATCGTGATAGAAGATATCCTTGTCAATAGCTATTCATGGCCAATTGTAATAGATAATTATATGCTTATCACCGATTATAAAACAGCAAATGAGTTTGTACATATTTTTGATAAGAACGACTTTAAGTATATAACAAGTATTGCCCCAAGAGGACAAGGACCGGGAGAGATCGCACGTATAGGGTCTATAGAAGAAGATAAAATGAATCGTAAGTTTTACGTGTCAGATTTTGGTAAATATAAGATTTTTAGCTATGATTTGGATAGTGCGATAGCAGATCCGGCATATTTACCTATTGAAAAAATGACAATGAATGAACAACTAGTTATAGAGAAATATACATACATTAACGACACATTATCTATTGGAGTCATTATACAACGTTTAGGCAACGGTAATTTCAATCCAATTGTTGCAAAATTCAATATGGCAACCGGCAAAATAACACCTATGAGTTATACTACTCATCCGGATGTTAAAAAGAAACGTGTTTGTTTTGATATCTCTATGGAACATGGTATTTATGTGGAGACTTATATCCCTCATGATTTGATGACAATATGTAATCTAGATGGAACATTAAAGTATAATGTATATGGAACTGAGTGGAGTACGGAAACGCATGGCATTGACTATTATGGACCTGTGGTATTTTGTAATAATAGAATAGTCGCTCTTTACTCTGGAAATAAATCTTTCACAAATGGAAAGACTAATTATCCCACAAAATTTGTAGTTTTCGATTTGGATGGTAATTATCTAAAGACGTTAGAAACCGGATATCCGGTCATAAGATTTTGCTATGATAAAGACAATAACCGAATTTTAATGAGCCTGAATGCAGATATACAGTTCGCCTATCTAGATGTAGGGGACTTACTAAATTAATTAAAGAGCCATGACCCTATTATTCGACATATATCCGGCCATCGGCCACTTGAACGCAAGTTTTGCGCTTGCGAATCAGTGGCGGGAGAGACAGCATCGAGTTGTTTATTGTGCGGTAGAAGCCGAGCATAAAAAGATTATTGAGACTAAGGGATTTGAGTGTATCATGCTGGATTATCCCTTAGAGTCTGATAAACAGGAGCTACGTGTAAAAGGATTGCGTTTTATTGGGGAGTGTTTCTCCTCTGTGTTTACGCAAAAAAGGAAGCATGCCTTTTTCCGGGAAATAGCCGATTGGGAAAACCGGATTACATCCTTATCTCCCGATCGTGTCTATTTGGATGCCCAATGCGCCTTGCGCACGGCCTTGTATCATAAGCTGGGAATTCCTGTCGTATTAGTAGAGACAATGCCGCTATCCCTTTATGACCCTTGGGTTCCTCCTTTCACCTCCGGCCTGATCCCTAAGCAGACAAGCATATCTAGGCTGGGCATACGCTTGGCGTGGGAAAAGATCGTGATAGTGAGAAAAATCAGGAACCTGTTTTTCTCTATGCTGCTATGTAGACAAGACTATTTCTCTTTGTATAAGAGGCTTTTCTTAGAATGTGGTTTCCCTTTTGAGGAGAAGATCGATTGGAGGCGGCCTTTTATAATAGGAATAAAAGAGAGTAAGATCCTGTCTATGAATCCCTCAAGCCTTGATTTTCCCCGTAAATATCCACCTAATTGCCAATATGCGCCCTCTAGAGTGGACTTGATGCGGGAGGATCCCATGCTCAACCAACGATATGCCCGGGTCATGGAGGAGGTTTGTTTACAGAAGCAGCAACGCCCGGATATCAAGATCATCTATTGTTTTTCAAGTACCGTTATGGGGTTTGAAAAACGATCTAAGATCATTTTCATGAAAATAAGGGATATTTGCTTACGAAATCCTCAATTTGTTTTCATACTATCTGTAGGAAAGTATCATAATACCTCTTATTTACTCCCTTGTCCGTCCAATCTATATGTGTTCCAACAGGTACCCCAGTTGCACTTGCTTTCATACTGCGACTTGATGATCACGTCTGGCGGGATGAATAGCATCGCGGAATGTATCGAAAAGGAGGTACCCATGCTTGTATGCCCCTTATCATTAAAATCGGATCAATTAGGAAACTCAGCGCGGGTGGTCTATCACGGTTTGGGGTTGAGGGCACGTATTAAGTTGGACTCTTCACGAACAATCGAGAAGAGAATCGTCCAACTGTTTGAGAATTATGCTACTTTCAAACGAAATCTTTCCATGATGCGAACAAAGATCTTGGCGGAAAGTACGGCTATAAATACAGAGGCAATATGAAATCACTCCGCTTTATACGAAAGACATTTGTGTATCGGGATATTCCATCTTCCGGGGTGATGTGTCTGCTATCAATCATAAGATACCATAAAGGAGCTGTAGATTCTGCCCGTTTATTGCCAGCCTGCCAGTCAACAGACGGAAGAACTTTTCTATCCGATTTGGCGAACGTGGCGGAAACGGTGGGATTACGTACGCAAACCGGAGCGTCTACCTTGTCGAACTTGAAAAAATTCCCCCATCCGGTCATCTTACATATAAGGAATGATTGGGGAGCGTATGACTTCGCTGTGTGTTATGGCTTTCATGGAGGATTCTTTTTGGTGGGCGTGCCTAATTGGGGATTGATGGAATTTAGGGAAATGGAGATGGAGGTGTTATGGGAATCTCGTGTGCTACTGTATTTGGAACCTACGGGTGCTTTTAAAAGGAAATCGTTCTTGTAAGATGAAGAAAAATGAGAAAATAGATCTTGTTTACAAGCTCTGCCGATATGTGGTCGATACGCTATTTTGGGGCTGTATGGTCGTGGCCTTATTCGTGGTTATGCAAATGTTCCTCTTCTCGTCCTTTAAGATCCCGAGCAATTCCATGGAACCCGGACTGATAGCGGGAGACTATGTGCTGGTGAACAAGCTGATTCCTGGAGCCCGTTTGTTCAACGTTTTCGCTTCTTTGCGTGGCGAGCAGGTTCAGATCGTTCGTCTACCGGGGCTAAGAGAGATAAGGAGAAATGACGTGGTCGTGTTTAATTATCCGTACCCTAACGATTCGGACAAGATAGGGATGCATATGATGAAATATTACATTAAACGTTGTCTGGGGTTGCCGGG
The DNA here is from genome assembly GCF_003670185.1 of Parabacteroides sp. CH2-D42-20. Classification (NCBI taxonomy): domain Bacteria; kingdom Pseudomonadati; phylum Bacteroidota; class Bacteroidia; order Bacteroidales; family Tannerellaceae; genus Parabacteroides; species Parabacteroides sp. CH2-D42-20. The sequence goes on from NZ_RAYG01000004.1 coordinate 143,510, forward strand.
TGATAGTCTATCTATCGTAAATGGTTATTATAGAGTCAATGGGATATTTGAACCCGTAGGGAATATCGAGGGACAAGAACTATTTTCCGTCCAGAGTAACAAAATGCTGAAAGATGCCGGGTTATATTGGAGTTTTCCGAAAGACAGCTTGATAAGTTGGAACGTGAAAAACTTCGGCCCGCTGTATCTCCCAAGGAAAGGGGATGTGATTGATATGAATCGTGAGAACATCAGTATCTATCGTAAGCTGATAGAATGGGAGACCGGCCAAAAGCTTGATCCCCGGATCGTGAGCTACACCTTCCAAAAGAATTACTATTTCGTGGCAGGGGACCGGATCGAGGACTCGCAAGACTCTCGTTATTGGGGCTTGTTGCCTGAAGAATTTATAGTGGGAAAGGCCACCTTTATATGGAGATCCATGAATCCGCAGACAAGGGGGGTACGATGGGATCGTATTTGTAGCCGTATAGAATAACTTGGCGAATAATAATCAAATTGGGGAAAAGTCTTCTTTTTATTGTATAGGTGTGTGCCAAAATGTTGTCGTGTCCATACAGACTTGATCATTCTTTTTGACACACACACATCTGAATCGGTTTGTTCTGGTTGTAAGAGCCAAGTATATGAGGCCTAAGAGTTTTAGTCTTTTAATACCTTACGGAGTGCTTCCAACATCGGATCTACGGTAAGATCGTTGCCGGTAGCTTGCTTGATCCACACATTCGGGGTGAGGCGGCCTTGCTTGAAGATACGGCTAACCTCATTCGCGAAATCCTTGCCGTTGAGGTAGTTCTCAAGTTGGAACTCGATAATCTGTCCGAAAGCGTAGGCGGAAAGGTAGAGCGGATAACCGATCATATGGGAGTAAATCGCTAGGACGGTCTCGTCTTTCACACCGAATACCGGAGCGTAATACTTATTCCAGATTTCCTTGGAAAGACGGATCACGGCCTCCTGCAATTCCCCGGCGGTAGCGTTAGGATGTGCGTACATCCATTTCCATACGGAGATATCCAGCATGGAAACACCGCAAATCTCATACATGCTCCATATCTTATCCAAGATATCCATCTTTTCTTTTTCCGGATTCTCGTCTTTTATGCCCAGTAACTCAAGGTCTCTTTTCTGGAAGACAAAGGCCAGCGCTTCGGTGAAAGCCGTATTGGGAACTCCGTTGAGCATATAATAATCGACATCATATAATGAGATCGTTTGCTCTACGTTGTGCCCAAACTCATGGATGGCGATATTATATCCTTTGTAATCCATCCCTTGTGAAGGAATACGGGTACGTAAACGGGAACGCTGGCCTTTCATGGAGGCTCCCCACGCATGACCGGAACCACGGGCGGGATCGACTGCGATCTTATCCGCCAGATATTGGGCACGATCGGGGCTGAATCCTAGTTTCTGTAAGATTTCCGGTAGCTTCTTTTCCATCGTTACCGCATCGGGATACAGGGTACGGGTTTGCTCGTTTAGCTTGTTCTCGTCCAGATTGCTACGGGCCTTGAAGCCATCGTACCATATATCGTAGGCTTCCAGTTTGCGTCCGAGGCGTTTGGAGATGATTTTCCCCACTTCCTTTAGTTCGGGGGCGGAAAGGAATTGATCGAACAGGGCTTCTACATCGTTGACATCTATTTCCATATCTTCCGTGAACTTACGGTCTATATAGGTGTTTCCCGTATATTTGTCTATACGCTGCATGGCGTTGAAGTTATTCAACATTTTCTGATAGCGGGCCGGGCTTTCAGGGGTACCTTCTAGTTCATTTCCTGCTTGAGATAACGTATTGGCGTACGGGTTCCATTCGTAACGATCCGAGTTGATCACCTCTTTCGGGATTTCTTGCGAGATGATTCGCTTCATGATCTCATATACCATCCGTTGTTTTTCCAATCCCTCTTTTCCTTTGTTATAACTGGCCTTGATCTCGTCGCGAAGGTTCCAATGGCAAAGTAAGCGCATGTCGGAGGGGAAAATGGTTTTTCCTTTAGGAGTTAGTAAATGCCCCATATAGATATTATAATCCGCTATGTAAATATCCGCGTCACTTTCCGTATCTGCGGCGGCTTGCTTTACTTCCGCCGGTATTCGTTCCGTAAACATATCGCCTAGCCGGGCGTAGGCCCATGCTTTACGGTCATCACCTAACGCCTCTTTCTCCTTGAGAGTAAGTTGGGGAAAGTTGAGGGCGATGATGAAGCCGATCTTGTTGGCGTATAGATCGTCCATTAGGTGGGAACTGGGGCTGTAGGATCCGAATTTCTCATCGATGGCGTGTAGAGGTCCGGTATCTAGGTTCAAATTTCGTTGCAGACAGAGTACCATCTCGTTGAAATTGCCATTGATACCTTCAAGATACTCGCTGATCTTGAGGAAAACTTGGTCTTTTTCGGCGGGATCGGATAGATAATTCTCCCGGCAGAAGGTTTGAAACGCTTGCTCATCCCCATCGGAGGTTTGCCAGAGGCGGGCTACTTGCTCGACACCCTTCGTGATTCCTGCTTGATTCTTAGCGTCCTTGGCTATTAGCTCGTCAATCGTAGCTTTTACGATAGAAGGCTGGATGCTGGCTTGCCCTTGCATAAAGCTAAAGGCGCAGGCCAGTAACATACAAATACGTACGACTTGCTTTCTCATGGTATGTTTGTATAAAGTTATTTAAAACAAATGTATGAATAATATTCGTATCTTTGGTCGATTTTTCTAATTGAGTAAAAAACAAAGAGATGAAAAAGTTACTATGTATGTGGATGGTCGTATGCGGCCTTTTGTTGATTCCCGGAAACATGAAGGGACAGTCCTTGAAAGATATCTTAAATTCATCTGCCGTAAAGAACGCCGTGACTTCTGTCACCGGAGGGAAAGCCGTGACTTTCGAGAATTTACAGGGAACTTGGATGTATGTGAACCCTGCCCTGCAACTGGAAGGTGATAATGCCTTGAAGAATGTAGCGGGAAGCTTGGCTGCTACCGAGGCAGAGAAGAAAATGAAGGAATATTGCGCGAAAGTAGGTATCGTGGAAGGTGTATTTAATTATGTCTTTAATTCGGATAGTACGTTTACGAGCGCGTTGAAAAGGGGAAGCCTGAAAGGTACTTACTCGGTGAGTCCGGAAGATAAAACGGTGACGTTACGGTATACGGTGGGTAATAAGAAGCTGACCGTTTCTACGCTTACCGCCCATGTCGTCCTTTCTGGTAATGAGTTGACATTGCTTTTTAACGCGGATAAATTACTGAAGTTCTTGAGCACGGTTTCTTCTATATCCAGCAATACGACCTTGAAAGCTATCAATAAGTTGGCAAGTGAATATGATGGCATGATGCTGGGTTTCGATTTGAAGAAATAATGTAATATGATACGATTTATACCGAGGCGTTATTGGGCAGTAATAGCGGTTGCGTTGGCATTGACCATGTCCGTGTTGGACGGCACGATTGTCAACGTGGCGCTTCCTACCTTGTCCCGTGAATTCGGGACATCCCCTTCCTCCACGATCTGGATTGTCAACGCTTATCAGCTAACGATTACGATGTCTCTTTTATCGTTCTCCGCTTTGGGAGATATTTATGGATATAAGCGGATTTTCTTGATCGGGACGACAATATTCTGCTCAACGTCATTATTCTGTGCCTTATCCTCGTCTTTCGCCATGTTGACGGTCGCGAGAATATTGCAAGGGATCGGAGCCTCGGCTATCATGAGCGTGACGACCGCTTTACTTCGTATTATTTATCCTCCACAATATATAGGGCGGGGAATGAGTATCAATGCCATGGTCGTGGCGGTATCGATTGCTGCCGGGCCGTCGTTGGCGGGCGCTATCTTATCAGTCGCTTCTTGGAATTGGTTGTTCGCTATCAACGTACCTTTAGGGATTTGCGCGATTATAACGGGTTATTTTCTTTTGCCTCAAAATCCTTGCAAGGATGGGCCGAAACGAAAGTTTGATAAGATCGGTGGAATCTCGAATGCCTTGACTTTCGGATTGCTGATTTATTCGTTGGAAGGCATCGCCCATCATGAGAACTGGAGAATGATCGCTTTACAGGTTCTTCTTCTATTGGTGATCGGAACATTTTTTATCCGCAGGCAACTACGGCAGGAGGTTCCGATATTGCCATTGGACTTGATGCGGATTCCGATATTCGCCTTGTCCGTATTATCCTCGATTACTTCATTTACGGCACAGTTGTTGGCGATGGTATCATTACCTTTTTATTTGCAAAATGTAGCCGGAAGAAATGAGGTGGAGACGGGGCTGCTGTTGACTCCTTGGCCGGTAGCGACGATCTTGATCGCTCCGGTGGCCGGGAGGCTGATCGAGAAATATCATCCCGGATTGTTAGGCGGTATCGGAATGGTGGTGTATGCGACCGGACTTCTTCTATTGGCTTTATTGCCGGAGCAACCCACCAATATGGATATCGCTTGGCGATTGATGCTTTGCGGTATGGGTTTTGGCCTGTTCCAGACCCCGAATAATAGTACGATGATATCGGCCGCCCCTCGTTCCCGGAGTGGTGGGGCGAACGGTATGCAAGGTACGGCACGACTGCTGGGGCAAACGCTGGGGACGACATTTGTCGCTTTGATCTTTAGTGTCACCTCTGCGACCGATAGTATGCCGATTTGTATGTATGTGGCGGTCGGTTTCGCTTTAGTCGCCGCTATCGTGAGTTGTCTCCGTATCTCACAGCCCGTTCCCATGCGTGGAAGGTGAGTAGGAAGATACGATTTCTAATAGGGTCTCACCGTAGTTCTCTATGATCTTTTTGCCGATTCCGGGTATCTTCAACAGTTCTTTCGAGTTCGTGGGCAAAGTGTTGCAAACGCCAATTAAGGCTTTCTGTTGCAAGATCGTGTAAGGAGGCAACTCCTTTTCTACGGCAAGCTCGTATCTCCATTGTTTCAAACGGGCATATAGCTCAGGATGTAAGACATCCGTGGAGACGGGGATCTTTTCCGCTTCCGTCGATTTCCGTGTCGATTTCCGCTTGCTGGCAACAGCCGACTCCTCAATGTTCGCTTTAGCCTTGGCGGATAGATAGTCGATGAGACGAAAACCATCTTGGCAGGCTTTTAATGTAGCGACCTTGATCGTAAGCTCATCGCTGAAAGCTTTTAATGCGGATGTAAATGCCTTACGGGCCTCTTTATTGTCGATCTCTACATCGGAAGCCTCTATCAAAGGGAGGCAATAGGTCTCGATCTTTTCCAGAAAGTAAGCGCAACCTTTTCGGATGCGGTCTTGTATATGCTCGTCCGTATCATAGAGATTCGTGCTGGAGATCATACGGGTGAGTTGCTGGCAGAAACGTTCGCCTACTTCTACTATATCCGAACGGAAATAATCCCGTACCCGGGGATATTGGTTGCTTAATTCCGGGTATAGTTTTTGCAGATGGGTGTATGCCGCGTAAGATGTATATTGCAACTTTTGTTGTACGGGATTGAAGTCGAATAGCTCGGTTGCCAATCTCAAATAATACTGTTGTTGGGCTTGACGCAGTTGGTCTTCACACGGTTGACGCTCCGAGAGGGAAGAGGTATAACTTAATATCTTCTCATCGCTAATCATGGCGTTTCGAGTGATCGGGCTACTTAATACCATTCCTTCCAATGTCTTGCAACGGCTCAAAGCAACGTAGACTTGTCCGTGTGAGAAGGCGGCGGATGCGTCGATGATGGCATGCTCGAAAGTCAAGCCTTGGCTTTTATGGATCGTGATCGCCCAAGTGGTTTTCAGTGGGTATTGGCTGAAAGAGCCGGCGATTGTCTCCGTGATATCCTTCGTGTTCTCGTCGATCGTATATTTCACGTTTGTCCATGTCTCCCGGTCTACGGTGATATCGTTTCCTAATTCGTCGGATACGATAATCTTGCTCGGGCTGATGAAGACAATTCGGCCGATCTTTCCGTTATAATATCGTCTTTCGCCGGAAGAGTCGTTTTTTACGAACATGACTTGAGCGTCTTGCTTTAGCTCCAATACCTCGTCGGTCGGGTAGGAGTAAGCCGGAAAGTCATCCTTGATCTCCGCCTTATACGTATAAGCCGGGCCGGGTAATTCTTGCAATTTCCGGTTATTGATTTGCTGGGCTTGATAATTATGGGTTGTCAGCGTGATATAACCCGCTTTGTCATTTGGTTTAAAATTGGGGATATAACGTTGGTTTAAGGTGTGTAGCGTATTCTCGTCGAAGCGGTTTTCCCGGATATTGTTCAATAAGCGTACGAACGTATCGTCCGCTTGGCGATATACTTGAGTTAATTCGATGCAAAGATAATCACTTTCGGAAAGAGCCTTACTGTCAAAAAAGAAGGGAGAGGCGTAATGTTCTCTCAACAAATTCCATTCGTCCTCCTTCGCTACGGGGGCTAATTGTTGTAAATCTCCGATCAATAATAATTGAACGCCCCCAAAGGGTTTATTCCTATCCCGGTAACGACGTAGCATATCACTGATAGCGTCCAGCAAATCGGCACGTACCATACTGACCTCATCAATAACGAGCAGGTCCATACTACGGATGATATTGATCTTATCCCGGCTGAATTTATGAGAATAGGATTTATTTTGCCCGGAGGCCATTTCGCTACCCGGTATATACGGTCCGAAAGGTAGCTGAAAGAAGGAGTGAATGGTTACCCCTCCCGCGTTAATCGCCGCCACTCCGGTAGGTGCTACCACAATCATCCGTTTTGGGGAAGTCTCTTTAAGTTTTTTCAAGAATGTGGTCTTTCCTGTTCCCGCTTTTCCGGTAAGGAAGATGTTGGTTCCGGTATTTTCCAGATAGTTGAAGGCAAGGTCCAATTGTAAATTTGTTTGCATCATATTTAAGTCGTTTAGGTGAATTCACAAATGTACGTATAATCTTTCAAACGTCCTTCTCAAATGGAAAATAAACGGAGTAACTGCGCTAAAATCTACATCCCTTTTTCCTTTTTAGGAAGAGATTGATATACGATATCGTAGGATTGTTTTATAAGCTCTTTGATCTTGTTGTCGGGTACATCTTGATTAAAATAGACACTAATCCAGTATTTTTTATTCATATGCCAACCGGGTGTTATGCCAGAGTATCGAGCTTGCAACTCTCCCGATTCATTCGGGTCACATTTGATACAGCAAAAATCAAATACTTCGATATTTACGAAGCAGAACCATTTACTTCCTACATAAAAGCAAAGAACGTCCCGACTGTATTTATCAGGGACATTCGTGAAAGGCATTTTTTCATAAACACCATTCAACGAAAGGCAATATTCCCTAAACTCTTCAATATTCATAACTTTCGTATGTATGATAGATTATAGCGATATCCTATAGACTAAGAAACTTAATGGTTGGATGGAGACTTCAGTAACGGGAGCCTCTAGTTCCACCGCTGATTCAATGGGTATGACTGTTTCCGGTTTACCCAATGTATTCTTCGCTTCTAGGTCTGAGGCATGTAAGACTGTCAACTTTCCTTTATGCTTGCCGGATGAGATTCCGTTTAGGTTTAATTGGATCTTTTTGCTCTGGATGCTGGTATTGACGATTTTGATGATGAACTCGTTTGTGCCTTTGTCGAAAGCGGCTGTGGCGAATAGCTCGCTTTGCCCGGTAACGGCTTCTTTGTTCATCGTCAGGGGCAATACGTTTGTTCCAGCATTGTGCCCGTATAATTGTTGTACATAGTAGTTAGGAGTTTTCACGATGTTTAGGTTGTCGAACCAGATTAAGTCCGGGCGCCATTGCCACGCATCGACATGTGCGAATAAAGGGGCGTATGTGCATAATTCAACCACGTCGGCATTCCGTTCAAGACCGGTCATAAACGCAGCCTCGCATAATGCGGTCAGGAAGCTATTCTCCCGGTTAGTCGGGTGGCAAGCATATTCACCGGCGAACACTTTGGGACCTTGCCGATCATACGAATCATATCGTTTGGCACTATTTAGGAACCATTCAGGTGAGCGATAGAAATGTTCATCCACCAGATCTACTTTTAAGCGTTTCATCTCCGGCCATAGATATTCGAAATCTTTTCCTTCCGAATTAGGACCGGAACTACCAATGATTTTGATCTCCGGATATTTAGCTCGGATGGCTTTCCCGAACGGCTCGAGGCGTTCGGGATATAACGGTCCCCATTGCTCGTTACCGATAGCGATAAATTTCAGATTAAAAGAAGCCGGATGCCCCATATCTGCACGCATTTTGCCCCATTGGGAGGTAACCGGGCCATTGGCGAATTCGATTAAGTCCAAGGCATCGTCTATATAAGGTTGTAATTTATCTACTGGCACATGCTGGTCCATGTCCTCATTCTCAAACTGGCATGACAGCCCGCAATTCAACACAGGCAAGGGCTCGGCTCCGATATCTTCGCTTAATTGGAAATACTCAAAGAATCCCAAACCGTAAGATTGATAATAATCCGGGAATTTCTTGTGAGGAAATGTATAATTCCACCGGTTGATATTGATAGGCCGGTTCTCTACGGGGCCTACCGTATTTTTCCATTGGTAGCGTGTGGCGATGGTTGTACCCTCAACGATACATCCACCCGGAAAACGAAAGATTCCCGGCTTTAGATCTTTCAACGCTTGTGCTAGATCGCGGCGTAGGCCGTTCGTGCGATTGTTGAATGTCTTTTGCGGAAAAAGGGAGATATGTTCCAGATCCAAGGAGCCTGCCGTTTCCATCGTGATGCGTAGGCGTGATTTAGCCTCGGTCGCTTTGGGAGACAAGATAACGGAATATTTCTTCCAGTCTTTTCCTTTTATCTCTAGGTGTTGTGTCTCATAAATATCGTTATCTCTATTTACCAATTCGATACGTAGTTTGATCGGGTTATTGGTCTCGGTACGGGCATATAAGGAAAAGTCGTAATTTTCATTAGCTTTTATACCGATACCTTTGAAGCCTTCGTTCTCCAGACCGGTTCCGGTGATTTGTCCGGCATAAGTCAGGTGTGCGTAATGGGGGTTTTTGTCGAAACAGGGATTCTTTTCAGCTATGCTTACATCACCGAAAGGTTCCCAACCTCCCCATGGATTCTCAAACTCGAAGGAGCGGTTCTTGATTAGTTCCGCATACAATCCTCCATCTGCCCCGAAATTGATATCCTCGAAGAAGATTCCATACATAGTTGATTGGATAGGCGCACCTACATTCTGTACATCGATGTCAAACTCATACACAGGCACGATGTCTTGTGCGGTCATGCAGTTTATACCGACACTTAAGAGGAATAAAGCCGCGGTTTTTTTCATGTTCTTTCTTCTCATATTCTGTGTTTTTCAATAAATAAAGATTTAGACAATCAAATTCGCTATCATCTGTATAAACAAGATCAGGAATACCATCGCTATCGGATAAACTGTCGCATAAGCCACGCTTGGGGCTGGGCTGTCTGTCATGGAATCTGCGGCGGCAAGCCCCGGGGTACTGGTCATACCGCCGGCGATTGTTCCGACTAAATCGAGAATGTTGATCTTAAAGAAATAATATCCGGCTAATACAGCTACGATCATAGGGATCATTGTTATGGCGATACCGACTCCGAATAACGTTAAACCGCTTGATTGGAAAGTGGAAACTAGGTTTACACCGGCAGATGTCCCTACTTCGGAGAGGAATAGTAATAATCCCAATTGGCGAAGCAGGTTATTAGCGGAGCCGGACATAGACCAAATGATCGGGCCTGTTTTTCCGATGGCGCTTAATACCAAGGCAACCATAAGGATACCGCCGGTCAGTCCCGGAGAGAATGAGAAAGAATCCGAGAAGGATATATTTAATTTTCCAAACAATACGCCCAATACGATACCCATAGCGATCGGGAAAAAGTCCGTATCCGAAAGACGTTTCTCATCATTGCCGATGAATTGGGCGAGTTCGTTTACGCTTTCTTTCTCGCCGGCGACCATCAACTTATCTCCAAACTTCAACACTAAATTAGGTTCCGGGGAAAGGTCGATTCCGCTTCGACGCACACGGGTTACCGTACAACCGAAAGTGCCTTGTAAATTTAAATGGCCTAGCGATTTATTGATAATGCTCTTATTGGTCAGTAACAGGGATTGCAAGGTCTGTCCGCCACTTAACGGCAGATCTCCCTCGATACGTTCTCCCAACAATAATGTCAGTTGCTCCAAGGCTTTGTCGTTACCTACGGCCTTCAGTAAATCTCCTTCGTTAAGCGTGGTATGGGGAGTTGGCATAGATATGACATTGTCGTGTTTTATACGGGAGACTACCGCTCCGGTCATGGCCCGTACCTGCAATTGAGCCAAACTCTTTCCGCAGATGTTTTTATTCGTGACTTTAAATGCGGCGGTATGTAATGTAGGATATTGGCTTTTCCTTTGGGTTTCCAGCACTTTAGCCTCGGCTATCAAATCCTTGCGAAGCATTTTTGGCAATAGTTTCACGAAAAGGATCACGCCGATTACGCCGAACGGATAAGCGATACCATAGGCGATGGATGCGGCGGATGATTGCGTGGAGTCGATCGCTACCGCCAAACCGGGCGTACTCGTCAATGCCCCGGCGATCAGACCGACGATACTCGGGGTATCGATATCCAAGATATACTTGAATAAGATTCCTGTCAGGCATGCCGAACCGACAATTAATAACGTCAGGATAATGAGTGTCTTGCCTTTGGAACGGAAGGAGTCGAAAAATCCGGGGCCCGCTTGGATACCAATGGTAAAGATGAATAACACCAACCCCATATTCCCTAATTCCTTGGGTATGATAACCCCAAAATGACCGAATAACAGGGCGATGAAAATAACTGCCGATACATCTAGCGAAAGACCTTTGATCTGTATCCGGCCTAGCATGAATCCAAGCGCTATGATCAGAAACAGGGCAAAATAAGAAGACTGAAGTAATGTTTCAAACATGTCAGATAGTTTTGAAGTGAAGCTGTTAAAGATGCAAAATTAAACTTTTTAGTCCATTCAGGCAACGGCTTGGCTGGATTTCTGTACCTTTGTGCCATATTTTAGAAAAGATAAAGTAAAGAGTATAAGCGTGAGACGATATTTTATATATCTGGGGTATAACGGAAAGAATTTTCGGGGTTGGCAGATCCAGCCGAATGGTATGACGGTGCAGCAATCTATAGAGGAGGCCTTGGCCATCTTGATGCGTAAGCCCGTGCCTATTGTGGGGGCCGGCCGTACCGATGCCGGTGTACATGCCCGCTTAATGATCGCCCATTTTGATTGGGAAGGACCGATCGAGGATTTGGCTTTCCTTGCGGAAAAATTAAATAGGCTGCTGTCTAAAGATATCGCCGTTTATAAGATCGTGCCTGTCGTACCGGAAGCGCATGCCCGCTTCGACGCCACTTCACGAACCTATAAATATTATATTACGACCAGGAAAGATCCGTTTAATTACGAGCTGGTTTATAAGCTTCCCGGTCGTTTGGATTTCGAGGCGATGAACGAGGCGTGTAAGGTCTTATTCGATTATATCGATTTTACGAGTTTCAGTAAGTTGCATACGGATGTAAAGACGAATAATTGCCATATCCAACATGCGGGTTGGACGCAAGAAGGGGATACTTGGGTGTTTACGATCCGTGCAGACCGTTTCCTTCGTAATATGGTGCGTGCGATCGTTGGTACTTTATTGGAAGTCGGAAGAGGACGTTTAACGATAGACGGCTTCCGAAACGTGATTGAGGCAAAGGATCGTTGCAAGGCCGGAACCTCCGTGCCGGGACACGCCCTGTTCTTGGTAGACGTCACGTACCCGGAAGAACTCTTTCCAGTGGAGGGTTAAACCATGTGGTTAGCTCTAGCCTTCCTCTCCGCCTTCTTGTTAGGTTGTTACGAGGTCAATAAGAAAATGTCGTTAAATGGGAATGCCGTTATTCCCGTTTTATTCTTCAATACGCTCATAAGCAGTTTGATTTTCGTCCCGTTCATCTTGCTCTCTTTTTATACGGATTGCTTGGACGGGACGATAGTGTATGTACCCCGTGCCTCTTTAGAGGACCATCTGAAGGTATTGATAAAGGCGGTGATCGTCTTATCCTCTTGGATATCGGGGTATTTTGCCTTGAAACATTTGCCGCTGACGATAACCGGGCCGATCAAGGCCAGCCAGCCCGTGCTTACATTACTGGGTGCGATGCTTCTGTTCGGGGAACGGCTGAATCTATTTCAATGGGTCGGAGTCTTGCTTTCTATCGCTTCCTTTTATCTCCTTTCCTCATCGGGGAAGAAAGAGGGGATTCATTTTGCCCATAATAAATGGATCTTCTTCACGGTCCTGTCTATCTTGACCGGGGCGATGAGCGGATTGTATGATAAGCATTTGATGCGTAGTATGGATGTAATGACGGTACAAGTCTGGTTTAATGTCTATCAATGTGTTATCATGTCATTTATCCTGTTGTTTCTATGGTATCCGAACCGGAAAAAGAGCACGCCTTTCCAATGGCGATGGAATATCATCTTTATCTCCGTATTCTTATGCGTGGCGGATTGGGTGTACTTTTATGCTTTGACATTCCCGGATTCCATGATCTCGATCGTATCGATGGTACGTCGGAGTAACGTATTGGTGACATTCTTGGCGGGAGCCATCTTCTTCCATGAAAAAAACTTAAAGAACAAGGCGATCGACTTATTCCTTGTGTTGTTAGGAATGATATTCCTATATTTGGGGACAAAATAGAAAATTAGATAATGAGACGAGTTATAGTTACGTTGTTGATCTGTGTCTTTGCGTTGGGAATGAACGCACAAGATATGACAAGTGTGTTCACGGCGATGCCAGACCAATACATTCCTCAATTGGAGCACGCTTGGCGAAAGGATTTGGTGGATCTTTATACTTCAGGAAAAGAATCCCGGCTGAAAAATACGATGAATGGCTTTTCTACCTTGCAAAAGCTAACGAACGATTACCTTTTGCTACAGACTACGGAGCGTAGCACGGTAGAGATGAAATTACTTCCCTTGGTAAACAATACCTACGTGGTTTGTATGATCTCTACGGTAAACGGCCCGGTTCCGGATAGCCGTATCGAGTTTTTCACGACCAATTGGGAGCCTTTGGCAACATCCGATTTATTCACGCAGCCAACTTCCGATTGGTATATCAAGCAGGGAATGGATAAGAAAGACGAAGCCTATCAAGAGGCCGCCTCACATTTGGATATGGATTTAATTCAATATCGATTGAGTCCGGATGATCAGACTTTGACCGCCATTTATACGACTCCTCAATATCTGAGCCAAGAGGCTCGTGAGAAAATAGAGCCGTATCTCAGTGAACCGAAAGTCTATACGTGGCAGAAATATCATTTTCAGTAATTCTTTCCTTATCCATCCACTCCGATATAGTTCATGAGGTTTTACTGCAACCCGCTTTGCAGTACTACTGCACGTGGGTTGCAGTAGTACTGCGATAAAGAGTCTTTTTTTAATGGGTAGGAGAGACTAAGATCCCTTCTTCATTAAAAAGAATCGTTATATCTCGGTCTCCTTGCTCCAGCTCGAACTCATAAGAGAGTCCTTCCGCTTTTTGAATGACATGGATATCATCGATTCGATAAGAGGCATATGCGGAGGCCTTGAATGCGGTCATCACGATATCGGGTACTTGGGAAGAGCGTATTTCCCACTCTGTATATAACCATTTGTTCTGGGTATCCAGCCAAACTTCCTTATGGATATTCTCATGAAGGATATCCACCTCGGTACCTTTTGCCTCCGTATCTATCTCAAGGATTGTCGCTCCCGGATACATCTCTGAAATGAGTTCCTTAATAGCGCTGGGGGTAACGGAGGGACGATGCTCGTTGTCGCCGTTACCATCGGTTACTTCCTTGATGAGAATACCGCCTTCCGTATAATGTAGGTCTGCATCTTGCTCGCCATTTTCAACGTCGAGAACGTAAATGGTACCAGCGTCCGGACGTTCTAGCATATCTACATCGTCTATCTTCCATTTAGCGTATAGGCTTGCCTCGAAACTGTTTTTTACGGTTTGGGGCAAAGCCTTGTAAGGAAGATCGGTCTCTGTCAGCATCCAGTTGCCTTGCGGATCAAACCACGCTTCAGCCTCATATGAACCGGTGTAAAATTCTGCTTTGACATAGCCTGCCTCGTTCTCCCAACTGACACGTTGCGCATCCGGATATTTTGTGTCAAAGGCTTTTGTTACAATACTCTCAGGTGTGAATTTGTCATCATCGTCATCACATGACATGAATACGAATGAGCTGCAAACCAAAGTTGCCATTATGAATGCTTTTGTTTTCATACGATTGATTTTAATTAAAAATATATTAATACTTATCTTAGAGTGTCTATTAGTCATCGATATCAATCAAGTTCCCTTTTAAGTCGAATGTCATCTCAAGACCGTTATCTAGCTTTATCTCATAATCCCGTATCTCTTTTTCTATTTTAACAACCTTATTCGATGAATAGTTTTTCTTGATAAGGTCTTGTATTACCTCCGGAATGATCGCTTGCGGGATAGGGAGCCCATGCCGTTTAATCTCTTTCCATTCTCCTTTATGGTTAAACTCAACATTGGTCCCGTCCGTGAGGATCACGTCGTAACTGCTAATCCGGATCAGATTTTTCTCTATTTGGATATGCGATACCGGGATGTCCTTAAAATGATCCGATATGAATTGGCGGCTGGAAACCGGCAATACGTTGGTGTCACTCGTGATCTTATCGTTGCCGGCACAAGCTATGACAGATAATAATGATAAGACTATCAGTAAATAATTGATCCTTTTCATATGCCTTGTTTTTTATTATACCGCAAAGAAAAGGATGCATTTTGGAAAAAATTGGGAATTTCGGCCGTTAATAGAATAATAATATGAATGTATGCATACCATTTGCGTATTGGTAATCTATCCGGATCGAATATAGATCGACTATTGATTTGACAATGGCCAACCCAAGGCCCGTCGATTCTTGTTGTTTGCTTTGGCTGGCAAAACGGGCAAATAATAATTCCTTATCAAGGGTTTTGTCGATTCCCGTATTTGCGATCGTAAGCATACGGCGAGAGATCGTGATTCCTATATCCCCTTTCTCGTAATTATGGACATAGGCGTTTTTTATGAGATTGGTGATTAACGTAGTGGCCAGCGATTCATTCATGGTGCATACCAAACTCTCTTTTTCTGAAACTCGTAAGTGGAGAGCTTTTCTTTCGTATATGTCATTAATTCCTTCTAATATCTTATGGATAAGATGATTTAGGCAAATATCCCGGGTTTCGGGGAATTGTTTGTTATCTATCCGAGAAAGTAATAGGAGGGATTTATTCAACCGGATGATGCCGTTCAACGCTTGATGCAAGCCAGCGATCTCTTTCAGTTGATCTTCCGTGCAATCCGGATGTTCGCTCAATAATTCTAATTTATTCATGCATACGGCCAATGGAGTTTGTAACTCGTGGGCGGCATTCTCTACGAAATGTCTTTGTTTGTTGTATAGCTTGTCACTCTGGTTGACGCTTTCTTGAACGGTCTCGTTTAATATCTTAAATTCCTCGATGGGTGTAGGGTTGTTTAATGGAGGATTATATTTGCCTACTTGAAAACTTTTCAGCCAGCTTAATAGCTTATATAAAGGCTTAAAGCTTTTTTTGAATCCTCGATGGATCACGAATAAGATGCAACTTATCAATGCGATATATAAGACGGCCATGCTCCAGATAATCGTCTCGATCATATCTTCTTGTTCTAAGGTGGATAACTCCAGCGTCAGTTCGTAGAATTTACGATCTTTTGTCATGAAATAAGTGCGTAAGGCACGAACCGGTTCGTATTCTTGCTCTATCTCTATGTATACCGTAGTATCGTAGAACTCGTCCTTATCTAGTTTCGCTTCGCTTTCCGGAACCTCACGAATGTAGTACCGGGTCATGATATCCACATGATCTTTCAGCAATGTGCTGTCCGCTAAGGCGGAGCGGATGATAATCTCTTTGTAGTTCTCAAGGCTGTCATTCGTCTCGTCTTCTACCTCATGTAGAATCATAAGGCAGAAAACACATCCCCAAGCGGCGAAAATGACCAATATGGGGACAAATAAATTGCGGAGGGTGTAATGGATTAGCTTCATATTTATTCCTCGTCGGTCATTTTGTAACCGAAGCCATAGACCGCCTTTATTTCGGGGATGGCTCCGGCGGCTTTTAATTTCTTTCGCAAGTTTTTTACTTGGCTATAGATGAAGTCGAAATTATCGGCTTGGTCTATATAATCTCCCCAGACGGACTCGGCTAAAGTAGCTTTGCTGATCAAACGGTTGGGGTTGGATATGAAATAGTAGAGCAGATCGAACTCCTTACGGTTCAATACGATCTCTTTCCCGTTTATATAGACGGAATGTTTATCGGGATATATCGTTAGGTTCGCTAAAGACAGTTGCAATTCCCCATCTTGTTGCTTGCGGCGGATAACGCTCTTGATGCGGGCGTTCAATTCCGCCAGATGGAAAGGCTTGGTCAGATAATCATCGGCCCCAAGATCTAATCCTGTAACTTTATCCTCGATAGAGTCTTTTGCGGAGATAATGATGATGCTGTCTTTCTTGCGTAAGGCCCTTAATTCCTTCAAAAGGGTAAGGCCGCTACCTCCCGGAAGCATGATGTCTAATACGATACAATCGTAATCATAATCATTTATTTTAAGAGAAGCTTCCCGGAAAGAGGAAGCGCTCTCTATCACATATCGTTCTTTCTCAAGAGAACGAACGATAACTTCTCTCAATGCGTTTTCATCTTCGACTACCAGAATTTTCATAGGCTAGCTTGTTAATCACACAAAGCTACTGAAATATTCTGGTAAAAATCTGGAATAAGAAAAGATTCAGTACCGTTCTACTTCAATAATTGGGCCTCTGAGTTAAACGTGAGGCGAACCTCATTGTTCTCATGCTCTAGTTTGAATACGTAAAATGTTCCCGAAGGCTTGTCTATTTGTGTCACCTCATCTATCTTATATTCATGATAAGCCGAATTTGTTAGGTTGTCCATGATGTCTACGGGAACATCTTCGGCATGGATATCGAATTTCGTGCTTAGCCACTCGTTATTTTTGCCGAGCAGAACCTCTTTCTTAACGCCTTTATCCTTGATGTCGACTTCTACACCTGCGGTATCTTTATCGTAATCGGTAATGGTCGCCCCCGGATATTTTATCTGGATCACCTTTTGAATCGCTTGAGGGACCGATTTGTCATCGGAACCTTGTTTCTTTTGTTGGCAACCTACGGTGAGGAATAAGCAGTAGCTCATGAATAAAATGGCTGTAAATGATACTTTTAGTTTCATAACGTTTAAGTTTTCTATTACAAACAAGCAGGTGACAGGCAAAGTTTTTTCCAAATAAGTTAATTTTCCATGATATGTTTTTCTTCCTTTGTCGTCTTGATTATAGAAATGGAACTTGAGACGTTTAAAATAACCGTACTACCTCTCCGGCAGAAGATGTTGAATTTCTCCCAGAGACTGGTTGAGGACACAGCCGAAGCTGAGGATGTGGTGCAAGAGGCATTCATAAAGCTTTGGTATATCCGGGAAAAACTGGATGCCTACCATAGCGTGGAGGCGCTGGCTATGCAGGTTACGAAAAATCTCTCATTGGATAAGATAAAGTTGCGAAAGCCGCAGGGATCGGAGTTGGAGAGCGTTACGTTGGTATCGGATGCGGTAAGCCCCGACGAACAACTGGAGCAAAGGGATGCCGCTGAATGCATACGGCACTTGATCGCCCAGTTGCCCGCTTTGCAGCAAACCATTATCCGGATGAAGGATGTAGAGGGCTATGAGTTAGCCGAGATTGCGGAGATCACGGCTACACCGGTCGAGAATGTCCGGGTGAATCTCTCAAGGGCTCGGAAAAAGATACGGGAACAGTTTTTACAATTAAATAAACAAGAGAAATGGACATAGACGAGTTATTAAACCGATATTTTGAAGGAGAAACCTCTTCGGAAGAAGAGCGGGAACTTCGAGCCTTCTTTACTTCCGGGAATGTTCCGGACAGGTTGGCGGTCTATACGCCTATGTTTGCCTATTTGGAGGAAGAGAGCCGGAAGGAGCGACAGCCGGATGAGGCATTGATTCCGATTGATGAGGATATCCTTTTTATGCTGGATGCGGAAAAGGTGGAGGAAAAGAAGACGTTTACTTTACGATCCGTGTTGTATTTGGTATCCGGTATCGCCGCCAGTTTCTTGCTGCTTTTGGGGCTTAACCATCTGTTGAATCCGGTAGATCCTTGTTTCTGCTCGGATAATTATGTCGTTATAAACGGTCGTTGTTATACGGATATTCATAAAGTTCGCTCCATGGCGCTGGAAGCTTTGCAGGAGGTGGCCACACCTGCGGACGAGTACTTCCCGGAAGTGGATCGTGATGAGGCCGACCGTATGATTATTGATAACCAATTGGACGAGCTTCGTTCTTTATTTGATGATAATGAATAAAAATACTGTAAATATGAGACGGTTCGAATACATGTTATGGTTGCTGGTGGCGGTATTTTGCTTAATGCCTTGTGGTGTCTCGGCTGCCGAGACACAGAAAGACTTGAAGATTCAGGAAGTTTTTCAACGATATGGCAAAAAACGTAATGTCACGATGGTGGAGTTGTCTAACGAGATGTTGGAAACGTATGGCATGACTCGTTATAAGAGTATTACGATCAAAGATGATCCGGAAGCCCTGCGGTTTACCCGCCAATGTCTGGAAGCGGACCAGAAAGGGGCCCGGAAGATCAAAGAGGTGACGGACGATGGAGGGGTAGTCTCCGCTTATTACCAGTTGAAGGGCGTAGAAGCAGATATCAACCGTTTTGTCCTTTTTAAGGTCAGCAAGAAAGGGGTAATAACCTTGGTGTACATTGAGGGAGATTTGGATAGTGATGATTTAATCACGCTATTATTTACGAAGAAAGATTTATAAACAAACAAAACAGATAGGAAGATGAAAAGAATACTTTTAGTCTTAATGGCTTGCTTCCCAGTAATCGGGTTGATGGCCGCTGAGGTTGAGCCTTTGGCTGGGGATACGATTATCACCCTTGAGAGAAAACGTATCGAGGTGAAAGATAATGGCGATCGCATGAAAGTCAGGGTGTATGAGGTAGACGAGGAGGGTGATTCCGTGGACGACGAGTTGATCTTCGAAGGGCATTACCGGGACGGACAAAGCTATGAACGCCGTAAACACGTGAAGTCTATCAATATCCCTGTGCCTACTTGGGATAAGGACTTCAATCCGCATTGGGCCGGTTTTGGAATGGGCTTCGCGAACTTTGCGGATGGGAGTTTACATGTAAATGATGTAGACGGAGTCTCCCTTCGTAGTGGAAACTCATTGGAATATAATTTGAATGTATTGGAAAAAGCGTTCCCGTTCTCTCGGTATCGTTGGGCGGTGGTGATCGGTGCCGGTATGCGTTGGAGCCGTTACCGGATAGATACGAATGAGTATTTCAAGGAGATAGACGGTGTTACGGCTTTGCGTCCGGCTCCTGAGGGTGTTACGTTGAAAGCGAGTAAGTTGAATATCACGAGTCTGACCATTCCGTTGTTATTGGAATGGCAACCTAAAAAGCGTTCGAGTGAATTCTTCTTGTCTGCGGGTGTAGTCGGTGTGATCAAGACTTGTTCTTCCTCGAAGATCGTATATAATGACGCTTCCGGTAAAAAGCACAAAGAGAAAATGGATTCCGGTATGAATATCCGTCCGGTAACTATGGATTTCTTATTTCAAGCCGGTTGGGATTGGATCGGTCTTTACGCCAAGTACTCACCGATCGACCTCTTTGAAAATGGGAAAGGTCCGAAGGTGCATCCGGTTTCTATCGGCTTGCAGTTGCATTTGTAGATCGTTGAGGTTTTACGGAAAAAGAACGTACGATATGCCGGATCTTGTTAACCAAGGTTCGGCATCGTTTTTCTTTCTTGTTGGCGTAAATAGGATCGGTATCTATGGGAAGTACGTATGGGGGCGGGGACTAAACAATAAATTAGATGTGATTTAGGCCATTTGTAACATTTTAAAAAAAGAACCATGGCGATGAAGATGAGCAGGGCAGCACCTATCATTACTTGCAATGGATACCCTATCAGCCCTTGGGGAGAAATGATCATCGGGACTAACGCGATCGCCCCGGCCGGAGCGAAAAATTTCCCCCACCACTCGAATAAGATAAATAAGCAGATGAAAAGGAAGAGGGCTACGACCGTCTCCGGTAAATGCAAATAAATATGTCCGATCAATTGGGAGGTACTTCCTAAGACAGCCGCTATTGCCAGCAGCAGGAAAGTTCCCAAGGGACGTCCTCGGAATCCGGCCTTCGAGGTGGAGAATTCCACGTACGTTACGATTAACGGGGGAAGGATACAATACAAATAACCGGTATGAATGGGAATTGCGGCGATAAGAGGTATCGTTGCCAGCAAGGTTCCCTATTTGAGGCAATTCTTCTTCGGGTCTCGTTGAACCGGGGTATAGGTAATCTCTTTTCTATACTTATTTTTCTCCATCCACTTTTGTCCGCCAACGACCACCAACGACATAACCGTCACGGCTATCGGATATACCCAACTCTCCGTCCCTAAAAGGATCGGGAGCATACAGGCTGATATGTGTGGAATCAATGTGGTCCGGGAGACTTGTAGGCATATCGCCGAGAACGCGAACGAGATACATAGATTTACGATCAAGGGAAAAGGAGAATAGCGTACGATACAGACACCGACGATGGCCCCGATCGACATTAACAGAACTAATTTAAGACGACTTACGGTCCATACTTTTTTATCTACGATCCACATTCCGATCGTGAGCGCCGCCATCTCCGGGAAGATAATCTCTTTCTCTCCCATAAGCTCGGAGACACCCACCATTAATAAGATCATTAATAAAGCGCAAATATATCGTTTACGTTGAACAGGGTCGTTGAATAATTGTTTATTGCTCATAATGTGTTCTTTGGGAAAACGTCGCAAAGGTACGGCATTTATCTTGAAAAAACTTATTTTATACTTTTTTGATGGGGATCGGGAAGTATTGCAAACTTATCCGGCGATATGGCCATTTCTTAATCGTGGAAATAAGATGAACTTTGCAATATAAATAGAAGACAAAGTAATAAATAAAAAGGAGGTTCAAGATGGGTTTTATTAAGGTCGGTGCCGTATTGTTCGCAAGTCTTTTGGTAGGAATGGCGAACGCTAGTAATGGAAATAAGAATAATAACAATAAAACAGAAAATAAAATGACAGTAACAGAATTAACACAAGAAGATTTCGTAAAGAAAGTGTATGACTTTGAGACAAACCCGAACGCATGGAAGTTCGAGGGTGATAAACCTGCGGTTATCGATTTCTATGCCACTTGGTGTGGCCCTTGTAAGATGATGTCTCCTATCTTGGATGAGATCAGCAAAGAGTACGAGGGTAAAATCAACGTATATAAGGTGAATGTCGATAAAGAGGCGGATTTAGCGAGTGTTTTCGGTATCCGTAGTATTCCTTCTTTATTGTTTGTACCGATGAAGAAAGAACCGAGTATGGTTCAAGGGGCTATGCCGAAGAATGAGTTGAAGAAATTGGTAGATGATATTTTATTAGAGTCGAAATAACTCGTATAGTGTGTTTTGGGGATTAGTGACGCGGAAGTTTGCTGGGAATAAAGTGAACTTCCGCTTTTTGTTTATATAATATTGTTATCTTTATCCGTCTTAAAATCCGGAAGAAATCTATGGAATATATTTTTAATACTCGCTTAAGAGGTAATATAGCGTTGACCGATTCGTATCACACGAACCTTGCTTTGCAGAAAGATAATACGCTTTACAAGTTTATTTGGGTACAAAGCGGTTCGTTGCAACTGGAGATCGATCACGTACCGACTACCTTAGTGAAAGGTGAGATTATTCCCTTGACTCCTTTGCACCATATCGAGTTCAAGGCGATCAATGGCGAGTACTTGACCCTTCTGTTTAACAGTAACTTCTATTGTATTTTCGGACATGACAATGAGGTGTCGTGTAATGGTTTTCTTTTTAACGGGACTTCCAATGTGATGCAATTGAAATTGAGCGAATCCCAAGTTGCCTCTTTGCGCGATATCACAGACAGCCTAACGAGTGAGTACGCCATAAAGGATAATTTGCAAGAGGAGATGCTGCGTATCTTACTGAAACGTTTCATTATTTTGTGCACCCGGATCGCACGTGAGAAGTTTTCGGTAAGCCCGGAACGGGAAAAGGCGTTCGATATGGTTCGCCAGTTCTATGTATTGGTAGATAACCATTTTAAGGAAAAGAAGATGGTCCAAGATTATGCGGATATGCTGCATCGCTCCCCAAAAACCCTATCCAACCTTTTTACGACTTGCGGATTACCTTCTCCGTTACGGATCATTCACGAACGAATTGAGGCTGAGGCCAAACGATTGCTATTATATAGCCAGAAGAGCGCGAAGGAAATCACGGAGATCTTGGGCTTCGAGGATCAAGCCACATTCAGCCGTTTTTTCAAGAAAATGACGGGAGAAAGCGTCTCTGAGTACCGGAAAAGAGAGAAACGGGAATAATTGCTAACTCATCCGGTAAAATCGCCATTTACGGGATAGGTGTTTCTACCGATCTTTGCGGTATAAGTTCAATACTATAAAACAAATAATAAGATGAAAAAGTTGAATGACCTGTTTTACTCGTTTTTGCAAGTGGCGGCCTCTACTCAGAAGCTAGGTATTCATTTGATCCGTATATCGATCTTGATCATATTTGTGTGGATCGGCGGTTTGAAGTTCTGGAATTATGAAGCGGAAGGCATCGTTCCGTTTGTGGCGAACAGCCCTTTCATGAGTTTCTTCTATACGAAAAGCGCTCCCGAATATAAGACGTATAAATTAAAAGAGGGTGAGTTCGATCAAGCGAAGCATGAGTGGCATCAAGAGAATAACACGTATGGCTTCTCTCGTGGCTTGGGAATCTTGATCATGGCGATCGGTATCTTGACTTTCCTCGGCATTTTCTCGCCGAAGATCGGTTTGGTAGGAGCGGGGTTGGCTATAATCATGACGTTCGGGACGTTGTCCTTCTTGGTCACGACTCCGGAGGTCTGGGTACCTAATCTCGGCAGCGGGGAATTTGGTTTCCCGTTATTATCGGGGGCCGGGCGATTGGTGATAAAAGATACGGCGATACTGGCCGGTGCGATCGTGGTGCTGTCGGATTCGGCGCAACGGATCTTGAAAAAGAAATAAGCGAAACAAGAAAAAGGGGAATGGTTTTAATGCCATTCCCCTTTTTCTTGTTGGTTACCGTTTATTCTGTACGATATTCGGGTTTGCGTCGATCTCGCTTTGCGGAATCGGGAGTGCTACCCGGGGATCGGAAGCGTTGATCACCTGTGCGTCGGTAGGTAATTGCGGCAAATGCCAACCGCCCTTGCGGATTACCGGAATATTGTTACGCATGTAATCAAAGAACGCATGTCCTTCGCCAACCAATTCTTTGCGGCGTTCTTTAAGGATTCTCTCTAGGGAAAGCTCGGAGTCGCTAACGGATTTATTGGGGTTGGCTCGGCTTACGATTTGATTCAGGTAGCCTAACGCCTCGCTACGTTTTCCTAGCTTGAAAGCTGCCTCGGCCGCATTTAAGTATATCTCGGACAGACGGATGATGCATAGGTCATTGTCTTGCGGATTGCCGGTCAATACATCTCCTGTTTTTCCGGGATACTTCGCCAGATATTTAGGATGTCCAGTCGAACCGGTTGGAAGGATATCCTCGTCCGGTTTTTGAGGTAAGCGGCATAAGGCATGGCGAACATCATCCGGGTCTTCACCCAGTAAATCCAAGAAATCTTTCGTCAAGACCAAATTGTTCCAATCTTTCACGTTATCGGCATATACCATGGGAGCGCCTTCTCCGCCACTACCGCCGGAAGGCTCGGTAAGCGTAAAGTAGAACTCGAACAGGGATTCGGAATTGAAGTCTTTTCCCCATACGGAGGCATACTCATCGTGCGTGAACAAGGTATAAAGACCTCCGTTATTGATTACTTCTTGAGCGTATTTAAGGGCGTTCTCGTTGTCGTTCATATATAAATAGATACGAGATAGAAGTGCTTTCACGCTCCATACATTTTGGTGACCGTCGGATTTGGTTGTAACAAGGTTGGGTAAGGCTTCGGTCAGGTCTTTGATCACTTGGTTGTAGCATTCGGCTACCGTGTTGCGAGACGGTTGGTGAGTCGGCAACTCCGTCTTGATCTCGATGGGCACACCCAAGGACGCCCCATTATCCAGTGTATAAGGCATGCCAAAGAGGCGGGTTAAATCGAATAAGGCCAAGCCACGCATAGCCAACGCCTCTGCTTTTATACGGGCGATTTCTTGCGTGTCGGAGGTTTGGACGCTACCGTTGTCTATTTTCTCGATTAAGCTGTTCGCTTGATGAATCACGATATAGGGTTGGTTCCATACTCTCGTGATATTAAAAGCGTCGTCGGCGGCTACGTTGAACAGATAGTACGGAGATACACGTCTGCCGGGACCTTTGTCAATACGAGCTTGTACGTCTTCGCCACGGCAGTCGGCATAATAGAGGTAGTTGTCTCCATAATAACTATGCTCGGATGCTATGCGATAGATTCCATTTAATGCGGTTTTAGCGTCTTCCAGTGACTGAATAGCGTTATCGCTGGTCACGGAAGTGGAGGGATCCAGATCCAGCCAATCTCCGGAGCAAGCCGTGAATAAGAAAGGAAGAGCGCTTACGATATATTTAATTGACCATTTCATTGTATTTCTTTTTTATCGAATGAATTGTTGTGTTTAGAAATTAACTTCCACGCCGAAGCTAAAGGTTCGCATGGGCGGTGTCTCGCAGAATACCTCGCCGGATACGGGCACCTCTGGATCATATTGCTTCCATTTCGCCCAAGTCAGCAAGTTGCTGCCGGAGAAATAGACACGGACTTTATCCAGCAAGACTTTATCGGTCCAGTTATGAGGCAGGGTAAACCCGAACGTCAGGTTCTTTAATCTCAAGTGATCCGTACTATGTACGAAGCGAGAGGAACCACCGCTCACTTTGTCGGAGCGTCCCAATACGAAACGGGGAATGTCGGTGATATCACCGGGCTTTTGCCAACGGTCTAACTCATAGATGGGCAGGTTGCGGTTTCCTTCGCTGGCTCCGTCTGTCTCGATATACGTACCGGTCTTGTCGAAAGAATAGCCGCCCAATGAATAAGAGAGCGTAAAGGCCAAGTCGAACCATTTATAAGAAAGGATATTGGTAAGGCCGCCGGATATCTTTGGATCTACTTGTTTATAAGGAACCGCTTGCGCCTCATTGACATCTTGGGTCAAGGTGCGGTCTAGATTGCCGTTCTCGTCTTCCGTATTTTTATAATACAGCGCATTTCCGCTCGAGGGATCTACCCCGGCGAATTCCTTTACATAGAATGTATTGAATGGCAATCCTATTTTCCGGATAAACCAACTACTTTCTACCACTTGATCGAGATTACCATCAAGGGCCACGATCTTATTCTTGTTATGTGTCAAGTTCAATACCGTAGTCCAATTAAAATCTGCGTTCGAGATATTCAAGGAACGAACCTCCAGCTCGACACCTTTATTGTTTAACTGCCCCAGATTACCCAGATAGTTCAGGAATCCGGTCGTGGCGCTGATCGGACGGTTGTAAAGCAAATCCTTGGTGTCACGATTGTAATACTCGAGCGTTACGAAGATGCGATCGATAAACGCGAGGTCTAGTCCGAGGTTCATATTATAGTTCTTCTCCCATTTTAGATTGGGATTGGCTTGTGTGCTTTCATACGAACCGGGGTTATCCATATAGTTCTTTCCGTAACTATATAAACCCATATAACCGTAATAAGATCCCGGCTGATTACCGTTCACACCATAAGAGGCACGGATCTTGACATCGCTCAACACCGGCTTTACGGCTTTCATGAAATCCTCGGCTCCCAGATGCCACATGCCTGAGACCGACCAGAAATTACCCCAGCGATGCTCCGGTGCCAATCGGGAACTACCATCCCGGCGGAAACTTCCGGCGATATAATACCGGTTGTCGTAATCATAATTCAAGCGGGTTAGATAAGAAAGCAACCGATAATCCTGTGTAGAGGATACGAAACTGTTTATAACGGCGGCATTGTCCGGCTCGAATAATTGGTCGGACGGCATCTTGCTTTTCTCACCGGCGGCTTTATCTGTCTGGAAACTTTCCGCCTCATAAGCGGCTAGTACATCCAGATGATGTTTGTTGGCGAATGTCCTCACGTAGTTCAACGAGGTAGAAGAGATCAATTTCCCGTATTCGATAAAACCTTTGGACGATTGGGCATCGCTACCGCTCTTGGGACCCGCCCCGCTTAATGCGTTGAAATAGCGGGCATCCTTTTGGATGCTATAATCATAGCTGAGTACTTCCTTTAATTTAAGTCCTTTGATAATCTCTACCGCACCGTGCGCCGTACCGAAGATACGGGTCATACGAACCCGGTTATAGTCGGTACGCATATCCCGCAAAGGATTTACGTTCGTTCCGGGATAGGTATTGGCGTAGGAACCATCCTCGTTAAATACTGGGTAGGAGGGAGGAGTGGCTACTGCCATGCAATAGAAAGGATTGATACTGGATGTACGTTCCTCGTTCATCTCTTGATTCACTTGCGAGAACATGAGGTTCGCTCCGGCCTCGCCTCGTTTGCCGATCTTTTGTTGTACGTTAAAGCGTCCGGAGTATCGTTCCATCGATGAGTTCTCCACCAGACCCTCTTGTTTTTGATAACCCAAGGAGCTGTAGACCGTCGTGTTCTCGGAGCCACCGGAAACGGAAGCCTCATAATTTTGATGTACGGCCTGTCTCATCAACACGTCTTTCCAATCGGTATAGCCTAAAGCGGGAACAGAGGTGTATGCCCCGATATTGGCGTTGGCGTACTCTTCCGGAGTCTGGGTGAAAGATGCGGGATCTTTGGCGATCTGGTCTTGCGCGTAATTAACCAAGCCTTCATAAAGTAGTTCCCGGCGTTGCTCTCCGTTGAGGGTCGGGCGGAAGTCTACCGCCGCGTCCGAGAATCCTGCGCTAGCGTTCAACGTGACCCGGGTACGTCCTTTCGATCCTTGTTTGGTCGTGATCAAGATAACACCGTTGGCCGCACGGGAACCGTAAAGGGAGGCGGCGGCGGCATCCTTGATAACCGTGATATTCTCGATATCGGAGGGATTGATCGTACTCATGATGTTGGTCTTGGCATTGTTCATGTAGGAGGCCTCCGATCCGCTTCCGGTACTTAGGTTTCCCGAGGTGACGGGAACTCCGTCTATCACAAACAAAGGTTCGTTCGATGCGTTGAACGAGCCCATACCACGGATACGGATGGATGCGTTCGCTCCCGGTTGCCCGGAGCTTCCCGTGATATTGACACCGGAGGTCATGCCTTGTAGTTTTTGTTCTATGGAAACCACCGGCATCTCTTTCAGTAGGTCAGCCCGTAAAGTGTTGGCGGAACCGGTAAAGGAAGAACGTGAGAAGTTACCGTAACCGGTTACCACGACCTCATCGAGGTTCATCGCCTCCGGTTGTAAAGCCACGTTTAAGATACCGCTTTTCGGGATAGGTACTTGGGTCTGCTTCATGCCGATGTAATCGACAATAATGAATTTGGCGTCAGGATCAACTTCCAGCGTGAAATGCCCGTCAAGATCGGTCTCCGCTCCCGACAGGCTCCCTTTTACGATAACGGTCGCTCCTATCAGAGGCTCCTTGTCCTCTTGGGAAATCACCGTTCCTTCGATCTGTCTTTTTTGCGCATACGCTACCCCGGGCAATAGAAGTAGACATAGGAATAGTATGCCCCATGTTTTTACATTTCTCATCTCTTTTTGTTTAAAACGTCTTATTAATACCTATACTAACTAAAGGATTATCTGAAAAAGGCGTGCCAGATGTGATAAATCCTGTAGATTTCTTTATAATTGTTTTCTTATGAGATTATTACGAAAAGCTTTGAATACGGGTGTGGAGGTGGCATTGTGTAATATTTCCTCATTTGATGTGCAATTTTTCTACACTACTTGTTATCTTTGTGAAAGATGATTTAATAGGATTCGTTTATGGACACAAGAAAGATTGAGGATGTTCCTTTCGAGGAAGTACATGAGATACAAAGATATGGGACTTATTTCTCGGAGAAGAGTTTCTGGAAGAAGATAGAGCGGGTAGCGAAGAAAGTGGGGGCTACGGTATTGCGTCCTGTCTTGACGCTGTATTATATGTTGCAGGATGAAAAGGTGCCTCTTCAACATAAGGCTTATATAATCGGGGCTTTAGGATACTTTATATTGCCTTTCGACTTGATCCCGGAGAGCGTGCTCCCCATTATCGGCTTCACGGACGATGTGGCGGTGATGACTTTCGTATTGAAAATGGTGAAGGATAGCATTACACCGGAGATCCGGAGAAAAGCGGATCAGAAAATACTGGATCTATTTCCTGATCCGGCTTGATAGGGCGTTATAGCAACGGGCGAATATCGGGAAGCTCCTCGCTTCCCTTTTTCATTTCCGGAAGGAGGATTAAGGGGATCTCCGGGAATTTGGCCTTTAGATACTCCAAGGTATTCGCCTCGATCAGCGGGTCGATGCTTGGATATTGGTTATAGACGATGGCTTTTACCTCGATACCGTACCGCTCGCAGGCGTACAAGCTAAGCAAAGTATGATTGATACTTCCCAGCTTGCCGGACGTGACAAGTATCAAAGGATACGCCTGTTCCTTTACATAATCGATCGTGAGGGATTCCATGTCGTTCGGAACCATCAGTCCTCCAGCTCCTTCCAGTAATACATACTCGTAGGTCTCTCGCAATCGCCGAGTGGCTTGGGTGATCGTGTCTAAATCGATACGTCTTCCATCTTTCGCCGCCGCCATATGAGGAGAGCAGGGATAGGTGAAGATATAAGGACAAGTCAGTCCTTGCGTATCCTCGTCGGTAAAGGGGAGCCCTTGGATTTGGCGGTGTGCCTCGATATCCTCCGATACGTGCTCGCATCCGGTCTGTATCATCTTTTGGGTGATCACTTTCTTTCCGGCTTTCGCCAATGCCTTGGCGATCATTCCGGTGGCTACGGTCTTTCCGACGTTCGTGTCTATGCCGGAGATAAATAATACATTTTCTTTCGTTTGATGGTTCATTGTTCTGTTGTTTAAATAGTTGCTTGATTAATCTTTTGTCTCTATGGATATTCCCCCTTTGTCGACGCCAAATGAAAAAGCTAAATAAAATCAGTTGAAAAAGCTAATTAAAAAGGCTTCATGACCAGTTGTGT
>NZ_RAYG01000047.1:0-20893 GCF_003670185.1 Parabacteroides sp. CH2-D42-20
TCAACATTCAGATATTCAACAGGTTTTCAAAAATATTCCAATCAACATCTATTTAGCTTATTCAAATACCCCCCACAGAGTCGAATACCTCCACCCGATTCCTATCGTTCATATGAAACGCTTGCTTGGTTTTATTCACAGAGAAAGCGACATATTTTCCGGAAGGATGCCAAGAAGGATAGACTAGCGGAGAAAGGGTCTGATCGGTCTTCGTATTCAGCTTCTCCACCCTATCTCCATCGATCAATAAGGTACAAGAGTAGGTCTCACGCATATGGAAAAGCATTTTCTCCGGATTCTGCATACAGAAAGAATGGCAGTTCATACAGTTATTGCCGCTCATCTTATTTTCGATGATCGCGTTCTCCGTATAATTTTCCAAGTTACGTTGATAGATACCCATACGGTTCCACAGCTCATAGCCCGGTTCGATTAAACGATAAGCCAACCAACCATCGACCGGCTCCTTCGCCACCTTGATGATGAAGGGGGCATACGCGATCCATTCATCATTCACGAAGGCTTGTACGGTTACATTCAGATGATTCCCGGAAGCGGCACGCAACAGCCTTTTCCAACCGGAGGCCGGGATCACAAAACAAGCGTCTTTCCCGGTCTTGATCTCTAATTTCTCCGGGCCACATTCGAGAATGGCACGGGCCTCAGCGCAAGCGTCTTTCAGCTTAAAATTCAAGGGAGCTATATTCGGCGGGATTGTCACATCCACATAATCCGGAAAGATCTCCGGCTTGACTTCCAGATTCTTCTGTATACGTACCGGACCGGAACAAGCCATCAAGCCCAGAATCATCCACAGACATATACATCTTATTATATACATTTTTCTCATCTCCTATTTAAACATATAATAATACCAATACGTATCGCCATAAGAGCGATACATCAAACCGGGTAGCGCATTACTATTATTCCGCCCAGCGAGCACTTGCCTCTTATAATCGGTGAATCGCCCTACGATAGATTCCGAGACACCGAAACGTTTCCAGTAATCCGGATCTTTCTCCGATAGGATGATGACCGCCTCTTGAAAAGAGACCGGTAAAGAAGGGAGTAAATCCGTTCCGTAATAGGTTTCCACCAACGTCTTAAAGCGCGTCACATCTTTTGCTAAAAGATAGAATACGCCGGCATAGTGGAAAGCGGCTTTATTGGAAGGATTCTGCTCCGCCAAGCGAATCAAGTCCGTGTCGAATCCATCCATCTGGATCAGATGATTCTCAGCTAGCAGGTTCCTGCGCATATTCCCCAATAGAGGATCTGTCTCGACCGCCTCATCATTATACAGGAATTTCCGCTGCGCTTTGGCCCAATCCTTATAATAGAAAGTATTCTCTAAGACAGCGATATATTTCTCCGCGACCGGATAGGCTCCATAAATCAAGTTCGTTTGCACCAAACGTTGCGTCATGCGGGGATTTCCATCACATAAAGCGCCGATATTACTCTCGAAAGCCATCTCTTGAGCCGCGGCGACATTTCCCATCGTAAAATAAACATCACTCAGCAAGGCGGATATGGTAGTCGATTTATTCCATGCCACCATTAATCCACGAGGCCCGTGCTGCGTGTACTTAAACGCCTCATCCGCCAGAATACCTTTCCGGGCCAAAGCCATATTTTGGTAACATAAATAGAGTTGATTAGTGGTCGGTTCCTTGCATGATACCAAGATCCGGTCCCATTGCTCTGTCCGGGTAAAATAGTCCATCATCTTCAAGCGGTATGATTTCTGTTCGCCATATAGATCGAAGCCTTTCCAGAAGATAAGCCCTAAGATAATGAATTGGGAGATTCCCAGCGCTAGACGCTTTTTACCAGCCCATGATTCCTTGTTTTTACAGAGGCAGGTTACAACCAGCGCCGCATAGAAAGCGATCCATGAGAAATAAATTACCTTATCCGGCACCAAACGGAAATAATAATAACTATCCGGTAAAAAGACAAAGCGGTATTCTCCGATCACCGAGTAACGCACACATAATTCACCCAAGATCAACACGATCATCGGTAAAATCACGGAATAATACCAACGGGGCGTCCGGCTCATGGCCTCGTATCCCATCATGGACAAGGCAAACAACAAAGAGACCGGCCCGGCCAACCCAAAGAGTAACAGGGAGGCAAACAGACTTGCTATCAAACGAGGTATGAAATTCCTTATCCCTAAAACGAGATATAAAGCAAGCAGCATCATACCGAAGGCTACCGTTCCTTGAAACCTGTAATTAAAATCCCATTGCACAAACAACAAGGATAGGACGGGAAGCCAAGCCCATAAAATACCATGGCTTCGCGGATCGATCCGCCTCAAGATCGCCCAGAACAAGGCCCCTAGGCTTGTCAGCAGGGCCGCCGTTATCATAGCTCCCACATTCGGGATAATGAAGAACTGCACCAAACAACCAGAAAGAACCATCGCTAAACCTCCCGGTTGCATTAACTTATCGATAATAAAAATGGGAGTCAACTGGAATAACTGGTTCTGCTCGACACAGTAAAAGTGGTACTCACTGAATATCCTCAAGAAGATAAACAGAAAGACAAATACGATTACATTCAAGGCCACGCCGCTATACTTCTTCATGATATCAGGTTCTTCAAATAAAAACCCGGATGTACGCGATCGCTACATCCGGGTTCCTATTCGTATAAATATATGCCTTATTTAGATTGAAGAAACACGGAGCGTGTTCAACAAATCCCGGTTAATAGGCTTATCATTCTTGATCGCTTTAGAGAACGGTACATAGACGATCTGGTCGTTCTGGATACCCATCATCACGTTACGCTGGTCATCCAACAAGGCATCGATCGCGGCCACACCCATACGAGTCGCCAAGATCCGGTCTTGTGCCGTAGGAGAACCACCACGCTGCAAGTGACCTAAAATAGAGACACGCACGTCGAACTGCGGATATTCCTTCTTCACACGCTCAGCGACACCCATAGCGCCACCGGTTACCTCACTTTCGGCAACCAATACGATACTACTGTTCTTGGACTTACGGAATCCATTCTCGATCATCTCGGCCAATTGGTCTTTCTCCAAGGAGATTTCCGGGATAATAGCGGCTTCGGCGCCAGAAGCGATCGCTCCGTTCAACGCCAAGAAACCGGCGTCGCGTCCCATAACCTCCACAAAAAATAGACGATCATGCGAGGTAGCCGTATCACGGATCTTATCCACGCATTCCATGATCGTGTTCAAGGCTGTATCATAACCGATCGTCGTATCCGTGCCATACAAGTCATTATCAATCGTACCCGGCAATCCTACGATCGGGAAATTAAACTCCTGAGCGAAAATACGCGCTCCCGTCAACGTTCCGTCACCACCGATAGCGATCAAGGCATCGATCCCATGCTCTTGCAACTTATCATAGGCCTGTTTTCGTCCCTCGGGAGTCTTGAACTCCACGCAACGGGCGGTCTTAAGAATTGTTCCACCGCGTTGAATTATATTACTGACATTTTGTGTCTTAAACTCTTCAATCTCATCTAGGATCAACCCTTTGTAACCACGGTAAATACCTTTCACTCTCATTCCGTTATAAATAGCGGAACGTGTTACCGCACGAATAGCGGCATTCATTCCCGGGGCATCACCTCCGGACGTTAAAATACCAACACACTTTACTGTAGACATAGCGTCATTGATTTTAATGTTCTCCGGCAAAAGTAGTAAATATTTAGTTATCCTTCTGTCTTTCTCCCGGAAAGTTCACGTAATCTTAATCAAAATATCATTCCGAAGCGTTCAATTCCTTGATCCGGACCGCTACTTCCTCCATCAACCACTTGGGAGTGGATGTAGCACCGCAAACCCCGACCCGGCGCACGCCCTCGGGCAAAGGCTCGGTAATCTCTGATACCTCGGAAATAAAGAGCGTATTCGGGTTCGCTTTCCGGCACTCCTCGAACAGCATCTTTCCGTTGGAACTTTTACGACCGGCCACAAAATAGACCCAATCGTGGCTAGAGGCGAACGCTTTTATATTCGGAAGACGATTCGCCACCTGACGACAAATCGTATCGTAATAATTAAACTCCACCCCTTCCGCCATCCGCTGCTTGATCTCCGCCACTACCGCCTTGAATCCATCCAAGGACTTCGTGGTTTGGGAAAACAGACTGATCGCACGGGTAAAGTCCAGACGATCGAGGTCTTCTATTTTCTCGATGACAATCGCCGTGCCCTCCGTCTGCCCCACCAAGCCATTCACCTCCGCATGGCCTTTCTTCCCATAGATAACCAACTGGGTGTTATTCGCCCGGGTCTCTTGATAACATTTATGGATCTTGCGCTGCAAACGCAAGACAACCGGGCAAGTAGCGTCTATAATCGTGATATTGTTTCGCTTCGCCAAAGAATAGGTAGAAGGTGGCTCGCCATGCGCCCGGAGCAACACCTTCCGGTCTCTCAACTTTGAAAGGCCATCATGATCGATCGTATGCAGCCCCATATGCTCCAACCGCTCCACCTCCAAACTGTTATGAACGATATCGCCTAGGCAATACAGCGTATCCGTATTACCCAGCTCCCGCTCCGCGCTTTCTATGGCGGTTACAACCCCAAAGCAGAATCCGGAATCTTTATCTATCTCGACTTCTATCATATCTATAATATCATTAACAAACAAGCACTTACAGTTTTCTTAATTTTCAATCACAAGAAACTAAAGTTTCTTCATAACAAAACTAGAGTTTTCCCTAAGAGAAACTTTTGTTTCCTAGTAACGAAACTATAGTTTTCATTCCAAGAGACAAAAGTTTTCTTTATAGGAAACTCCAAGCACTTGTTTATGAACCGATCGCTTTATGATATTGTTCCAGCAACCAAGCCTTTTGCTCGTCCAAGGTCATATGGGAATTATCCAGCACCAAGGCATCATCCGCCTGTCTCAAAGGACTTTCCTCCCGGGTTGAATCTATATAATCCCGCTTCTTCACATTCTCCAGCACTTCCTCGTAAGAAGCGGGGATCCCCTTCGCCTCCAGCTCATCGACCCGGCGCTTGGCACGTACCTCCGGCGAGGCCGTCACGAAAAGCTTCAACTCCGCATCCGGGAATACGACCGTACCGATATCACGGCCATCCATCACGATGCCTTTCGCCTTCCCCATCTCTTGTTGCTTAGCGACCAACGCACGGCGCACAAAGCCTAGAGTGGCTATCGGACTCACTTTATCCGCCACTTCCATGCCACGGATCTCTTTCTCTACATTCACACCGTTCAAATAGGTATCTGGCCGGCCGGTCTCCGCGTTCAAACGAAATGAAATATCGATATCATGGATAGAAGCCTTCAGCTCTTCCTCCTTAATCTTCTCTCCCTCAAAAAATCCATGCTGGATGCAATACAAAGTCACGGCCCGATACATGGCACCCGTATCGATATACGTATATCCGATCTCCTTGGCAAGATCTTTTGCCATGGTACTTTTGCCACTGGAAGAGTGGCCGTCTATAGCGATAACTATTTTCTTCATATATATATTAATGTATAGGTTTATTCTGTCACCTTCTTAAAATCGGCCAAGGTCGTAGATACGCTAATCATCATCGACATGGCGGACGGATGATATTTCGCCAGCGAGAAGCCCACGTCAAACATCTTGATCCTTACGCCTGCGCCAGCCGAGAAGCCGGAGAAACTTCCCCCGCCTTTCAACTTCATATCCATATTGACCTTCGGATTGAATCCTACGCCCACCCAAAAGTTCTCGGACGGGATAAAATCCACGCCGATGATAAAATGCTTCGCCAACGTCTTAACAAAAGAATCCCCTTCATACTCTTTATCCGTATTATCGATATAATCGAACTTCCAACGGTTCAAGTATTGGGCCGTCAAAGAAAAACGAATCGGGGCATGCGCCATTTTCTGCGTGATACCCATCTGGATATCCCAAGGCATCTTTTGTCGCTCATCCTCGTAAGCTTTCAGTTGCGCACCGATATTCTTCAAGGCGAAACCAAAGGAAAAGCCCTTATCCGAATTATAATAACTCAATCCCGCATCCACGCATAAACCGATAGAGGTATAATCAGCCAGCCCCGAATACAAGAACTTCAACGACAATCCACCCCGCCAACGCTCGCTCAAGTCGCGGGAGTAGAAACCATTCACGCTGATATCTTTCGCCGAAAGACTCGCTCCGGTCACGACATTATCCGGCAACACCTCCTGGATATCGCCATAGCTTATAAACGTAGCGCCTACACCCCAAGCCCCTTTCTCGCCATGCGCTTTCGTGAACAAGGCACTTCCTACGTTGATATCCGAGATGTAATTCATATAATTCAAGTTGATCATCCCATCCATCTCCGCGCCTAGCAACGCCGGATTATGGAAAATAAGTGAAGGATCTCTTTCTACCAACGCCACGGTATGCCCACCCAAGGCGTTAGCCCGGGTCGAGGTAGGAAAACGTAAGAAAGTATACGCCTCGCTCCCGTTTTGCGCTGAGACAGACAGTGTAACAACAAATAAAATCAGTATAAATAGTTTATTTCTCATATTTTCATGCAAAAAATCGTTCAAAGATACATTAATTCGGAAAAATGTTTTTACTTTACACCCGCAAATCTCAGAAATACGGATTTCACATTAACAGAAACGGGAAAAATGCCAAAAAGGTATATAATCGCTCTCATTTTTGTTTGATATATGAAATAATTTGTATTTTTGCAGAAGTGAAAAACACTTATAAATTATTATAAACGTATGGAAATTAAAAAATCACCGAAAGCGGACCTTGAGAGAGGTAAGTCTCTAAGTATCCTGATGGGATTCGTAGTGGGCTTAGCTGTCTTGTTCGTGGGCTTCGAATGGAGCACCCGCGATGTAATGGTCGTTCAGGCTAGCGAGGGTGTAGCAGACATCATCGCCGAGGAAGAAGTGGAAATCACGAGACCGGAGAATACGCCTCCTCCACCTCCACCACCTCCAGCACCAGTTGTAACCGAGGTTTTGAACGTTGTTGAAGATGACGTTGAATTGGAACAGCAAGATATCTTATCATCAGAGGATAATCAGCAAGAGGCTCAAACAGCCGTTTATACACCGCCTGCAGTAGTAGAGGAAGAAGAAGAATCCGCTCAGCAGATCTTTACGGTTGTAGAAGAAATGCCGAAGTTCCCGGGTGGAGACGCAGAATTGCTGAAGTTTATCGCTAAATCAATCAAGTATCCGGTAATCGCACAGGAAAATGGTATCCAAGGTCGTGTAATCTGCGCATTCGTGGTCAACCGAGACGGATCAGTAGTAGACGCTGAGGTATTACGTGGTGTAGACCCGTCATTGGATAAAGAGGCTCTTCGTGTGATCGGTACCATGCCTAAATGGACTCCGGGTAAGCAGAGAGGTAAACCAGTACGTGTTAAGTATACTGTGCCTATCACGTTCAGATTGCAATAGTATAACATTAAACATATCAAAAAGGCTGCTTCATTTTCGCAGCCTTTTTTTATTTCATAACTCCATTAATTGATACAGCTATGTTAGCATTCGAGAATATACTTCAAAGAATAGAGAGCGAGATCTCTCAACTACAATTCACCAATCCTCCCAAGAGCTTATACGAGCCGATAGAGTACATCTTGTCCCTCGGAGGGAAAAGAATACGTCCGGCGTTAACGTTGATGGCATGTAATATATATAATAATAGTATAGAGAATGCGATCAAGCCCGCTTTAGGTCTGGAAGTTTTCCATAACTTCACCTTGCTGCACGACGACCTGATGGATGAAGCTGATAAAAGAAGGAACAAACCTACCGTACACAAGGTATGGAATCCCAATACGGCGATTCTTTCCGGAGACGCGATGCTAATAGCGGCTTATCAATTAATCGGATCAACGGAACACGGCCACCTCAAACAAGTGTTGGATTTATTTACGCAAACCGCGGCGGAAATATGTGGCGGCCAACAATTCGACATGGAATTCGAGTCTCGCATGGATGTAAGCGAGGAAGAATACATCGAGATGATCCGGCTAAAGACAGCCGTACTACTGGCCTGCTCCCTTAAGACGGGTGCCCTACTCGGAGGTGCCTCACAGGAAGACGCAAGCAACTTATATGCGTTTGGTATCAATATAGGTCTAGCGTTTCAACTGCAAGATGATTTACTAGATGTATATGGTGACACCGCCACTTTCGGGAAAAACATTGGCGGCGATATCCTTTGCAACAAGAAAACATTCTTATTGATCAACGCTCTCAGACTGGCCAATAAAGAACAAGTGGAAACTCTCCGTAGCTGGATGGATAAAAAAGAATTCGACCCGGCTCAAAAGATACAGGCATTCACCTCTATCTACAACGAATTGCAGCTAAAACAATTAACAGAAAATAAAATCCAAGCCTATTACGACGCATCCGTGGAGAACTTTAACGCTTTACAAGTCGCTCCCGAAAAATTAACGATCCTAAAAGAGGTTTGTGATCATTTAATGCATAGACAATCCTAATCCATGAGGTTAATAGACACACATTGCCATTTATATCTGGAGGATTTCGATCCGGAGCAAGACGAACTGGCTCAAAAAGCAAAAGACTCAGGTATCGACACCCTGCTTCTGCCAAACGTAGACCTGACGACGATTGACAGAATGCACGATTTATGCGATCGATACCCAGAGTTCGCTTTCCCCATGATGGGATTGCACCCGACCAGTGTGGATAGCAACTATATCGATATCCTAAAACAAACGGAATCCTACCTATCTAAACGTACCTATTGCGGTATCGGTGAAATCGGGATCGATCTATATTGGGATAAGACTTATTTGAAGGAGCAACAAATCGTTTTCGAGGAACAACTGCGTTGGAGCATCGATCTGAACCTGCCCGTAGCCATCCATACCCGCGACGCATATCCGGAAGTTCTGGAATGCATACATAAAGTCGGAGCGGAAAGACTTAAGGGCGTATTTCATAGTTTTACCGGCACAACGGAAGAGCTGGAAGAAATAAAGAAACTTCCCACCTTCAAGATCGGGATAAACGGAGTTGTTACCTTTAAAAATTCAAAACTGTCCGAAGTCATCCGGCAAACGGATCTTGAAAAGATACTCTTGGAAACAGATGCCCCCTATCTTTCACCAGTCCCCTACAGAGGTAGACGGAATGAGCCTACTTACATATGGAAGACGGCCGAGAAAGTGGCGGAAACATTCGGCCTCACGCTAGAGGAAACCGTAAACGCTACTCGAAAAAACACATTAGAATTGTTTAAAAGCGTAAATAAACCCATCTAGACACTTTTTTTCGAATGAAGTCAAAATTTATTTCGTGGATATTGTGTATATGTCAAGCAAAAACTATAGATTTGTGCACTGAAAAGATTGCATATGGGAATTTTTTCGTATTTTGCGGTCGTTTTAGAAGAAGCTAGGCGAATAATTGGAGAGATGCTCGAGTGGTTGAAGAGGCACGCCTGGAAAGCGTGTAAACCCCTAAAGGGTTTCGCGGGTTCGAATCCCGCTCTCTCCGCGGTGGAGAATACCATGAATTAATTAACAATAAAATAAAAACAAATAAGAGAATTATTAATCTTAAAAATTAAACACACAATGAAAAAGTTATTTGCAAAAGCATTCTTGGGTTTATGTGCCCTTGGAACTTCTACCGTAGCATTCGCGCAGGACGCTGCAGACGCAGCTACAGCTGTTGAAGGAGGTATGTATCAAGCATTAAAAACAAAGTTTATCGAAGGTGGTGCCGACTTCATG
This sequence comes from Parabacteroides sp. CH2-D42-20, assembly GCF_003670185.1. Taxonomy (NCBI): domain Bacteria; kingdom Pseudomonadati; phylum Bacteroidota; class Bacteroidia; order Bacteroidales; family Tannerellaceae; genus Parabacteroides; species Parabacteroides sp. CH2-D42-20. The sequence continues at coordinate 9,761 of NZ_RAYG01000047.1, forward strand.
AGTTTGGTTGCTATCGCTTTGATTTTCGGTTTGGCTTTCTGCTTAGAGAGAATTATCTACTTGAACTTAGCTGAAACAAATTCCAGCAAATTGTTGAAGGGTATCGAAGATGCTTTAGACAAAGGTGATGTTGAAGGCGCTAAAGCTATCGCTCGTGACACAAGAGGCCCTATCGCTTCTATCGCTTACCAAGGATTGATGAGAATTGACCAAGGTATCGACGTTGTAGAAAAATCTATCGTTTCTTATGGTGGTGTTCAAGGAGGTCTTTTGGAAAAGAATATGTCTTGGATCACATTGTTTATCGCAATGGCTCCGTCTTTAGGATTCTTGGGTACTGTAGTAGGTATGATCATGGCGTTCGATAAAATCGAGCAAGTTGGTGATATCAGCCCGACGGTTGTAGCAGGTGGTATGAAAGTGGCCTTGATTACTACTGTAGGTGGTTTGATCGTTGCTTTGATCCTTCAGGTATTCTATAACTATTTGTTAAGCAAATTGGAGGCTATCTTGAATCAAATGGAAGATGCTTCTATCTCTTTGCTTGACTTGGTTATCAAATACAACGTCAAATTCAAAAAATAAGAACGAATTATGGCAGTTACTAAAATAAGAAAAATATCCAGTTGGACTTTACTGATAAGTTCTATTATCAGTATTATTGTTCTGGGTATGTTTTATGCGGGTGGAGTCGTTGACCCTGCCGCTGAAATGAAAGAGCCCATCTATACCGGGTTATTGATTAACTGGACTTCTGTATTGTTCTTCGTGACAATCATCAGTACAATGTTGTTTGCCGTTTGGCAATTTTTGACGTTGTTGAAGACAAACGCTAAATCAGCGATTATGTCTTTGGTTGTATTAGTTTGCTTCGTTGCCGTTTTGTTCATCACTTACACGATGGGTGACGCAACTCCTTTAACAGGTTTGAACGCAGACTCTCAAGTTTACAACACTCCGGGTTGGTTAAAGATCACAGATATGTGGATCATGTCTACAATCGTACTTTTGGTTCTGATCGTAGCATGTGTAGTTTGGGGTTCTGTAAAGAGAATCATGGGTAAATAATAGTAATAACGAACTGATAAAACAAGAAAGAAATGGGTAAGAAAAGAAAGACACCGGGTATCAATGGTTCTTCTTCGGCCGATATCGCTTTCATGTTGCTTATCTTCTTCCTTATTACTACATCAATGGATACAGATAAAGGTTTGGCAAGACGTTTGCCGTCCCCTGTACCTAAAGATCAGAAGAACGATACCGATGTTGACATCAAAAAGAGAAACTTGTTGGTTGTATTGATCAACAGTAATAACCAGATTCTCTGCGGTGATCAATTTGTCGATATCAAGCAATTGAAAGAGAGAATCAAAGAGTTCATTGATAATCCTTATAATGACGAACATAAGCCTGAGCGTGTAGAGGCTGATGTTCCATTCTTCGGAAAGATGATGGTAACGAAGAACCACGTAATTTCTTTACAGAATGACCGTGGTACCGAATACCAAGCTTATATCGATGTGCAGAATGAAATTGCGGCTGCTTATAACGAATTGAGAAATAAGGTTTCTAAGGAAAAATTCGGGAAGAATTTCGCTGATTTGGACGAAGAACAACAAAAAGCTGTACAGCAGATTTATCCGCAAAAGATATCAGAAGCTGAACCTAAAAATTATGGAGGTAAAAAGTAATGGGAAAGTTTAGTAAAGCGGGCGGTCGTGAAATGCCCGAATTGAATACATCATCATTACCTGACTTGGTGTTCGCTTTCTTGTTCTTCATCATGATGGTAACATCTATGCGTGAGGTAACATTGAAAGTAGAGTTCCATGCTCCACAAGCTACGGAGCTTCAAAAATTGGAGAAGAAATCTTTGGTAACATTTATCTATGTCGGTAAGCCGACTAGAGATTTGAGAGCGAAGATGGGTTCTGAAACTCGTATCCAGTTAAATGACGCTTTTGCGGAAACTTCGGAAATTCAGGATTATATCGCACAGGAAAAGTCCAGTATGAAGGAAGAGGACCAGCCGTTTATGACAGTTTCTATCAAGGCAGATAAAGAGACCAAGATGGGAACAATTACAGACATCAAGCAGGCTCTTCGTGAAGCATACGCATTAAAGATTAGTTATTCTGCCGCTCAACGTGTCGACGAATAATGATCTACAAATAGAATATCTAAAAAAGGCGGGAAATAGAATCCCGCCTTTTTTATTTCACCCCATAGACATTTTGGTGAATAATGGTCTTAACTCGCTCAAAAGATCGCTCCAGATCAAGCTCCCCATGAGTCATCAAACGCATTTCTAAAAATGCCTCTCCCTTACGATAGGGAGGTTGGAAATATACATGGTGATCCAAGACAAACCCCAGACGTTCATAAAAACCGATTCTACGTTTACTCATCTCCTCTGTCGGCATCTCTACCTCTAAGACAACCGGATCTTCGTGGAGAGCTAAAAAACTTGTCATTGCTTTCGCTCCGATTCCTCCGTTACGAGCGGACTCGTCGATTGCGAAATGCTCCGCATAAACAAAGCCCTCAAATTGCCATCCCGTAATGAAACCCACATAAATACCATCCCGTAGCAAGGCATACATCTCGAAACGGCTATCTTCCTCCAAAAGCTTACGTACCAAAGAGAAATCACGACGCTCTTCCTCGGGGAAAGAACTAGTATATGTTTTCTCTACTAGATCCAATAAAGGATCGGCTATCTCCCGGACAGGCTTACTAATTATTACATGATCTTCGCTCATAAAAAAAATACTTAATAATTGAATAAAGAATGCTTACAAAATCAAAATAATCTACCATAATCTTTAGGTGATTATAAGATTATCATTATATTTGTATTAAATATGAAAGATATAATCTAACAGTAATACAAATATACTGAATATATGGCACATCATCAACTAGATGAACTGGACGAGAAGATACTTAAACTAATCATCGGCAATGCGCGTATGCCATTTTTGGAAGTAGCGAGGGAATGTAACGTATCCGGAGCGGCTATTCATCAACGCATACAAAAGCTGACTAATTTAGGGGTTATCAAAGGTTCAGAATTCATCGTGGATAACACAAAAGTTGGGTATGAAACTTGCGCATATATGGGGTTATTCCTAAAGTCTCCCGGACAATTTCCAAGCGTTACCGAAGCGCTGTTGCAGATACCGGAAGTCGTGGAATGCCATTATACAACGGGGCAATACGACCTGTTTATAAAAATATACGCAAAGAACAACCAGCATTTGCTAAGCATCATCCACAACAAGCTTCAACCATTGGGCTTGGCTCGCACCGAATCGCTTATATCCTTTAAGGAGGCATTCAAAAGGCAAATTCCTATTGATCTGGACGACGATTAAACAAAGGAAGCTATATAAGAAAAGGGTCCGTAATCCGGTTGAAACCGGTTACGAACCCTTTTTATCATGATCACTAAGCGCTATTAGAACTCAGCGTTATTCGGTGTACGCGGGAAAGGTATCACGTCACGGATATTTCCCATACCCGTAACGAACAACAAAAGACGCTCAAAGCCCAAACCGAAACCAGAGTGAGGCACCGTACCAAAACGGCGAGTATCTAAGTACCACCACATATCCTTCATCGGGATGCCCAATTCGTCAATACGACTCATTAGCTTATCATAGTCAGCCTCACGCTCGGAACCGCCGATGATCTCTCCGATCTTCGGGAATAATACGTCCATCGCACGTACCGTCTTTCCATCCTCGTTTTGCTTCATATAAAAAGCCTTGATCTCTTTCGGGTAATCCGTTAAAATTACAGGACGTTTGAAGTGATCCTCCACTAAGAAACGTTCGTGCTCGGAAGCCAAATCTACACCCCAATAAACAGGGAACTCAAATTTATGTCCTTTAGCGACAGCCTCTTCCAATATCTTGATTCCTTCAGTGTACGGCAAGCGAACGAATGAGTCTTTCAAGACCCCTTCCAGACGAGCGATCAATTCCTTATCGAACATATCGTTCAAGAACTTGATATCCTCCATACAGTTATCCAACGCCCATTGTACGCAATATTTAATGAACTCCTCGGCCAACTCCATATTGTCCGTGATATCATTAAAAGCGACTTCCGGCTCAATCATCCAGAATTCCGCCAAATGACGAGGCGTATTTGAGTTCTCCGCACGGAACGTAGGGCCAAACGTATAAATCTGTCCCAAGGCTGTAGCTGCCAACTCACCCTCCAACTGTCCGGAAACCGTCAAGCTAGCCTGCTTACCGAAGAAGTCGTCCTCATAAATGATAGAGCCGTTCTCATCCTTTTTCAAGTCGTACAAATTCTTGGTAGTAACTTGGAACATCTGTCCGGCACCCTCACAGTCGGAAGCCGTGATGATCGGCGTATGGAAATAGAAAAAGCCTCTATCATGGAAAAACTTATGGATAGCGTAAGCCATATTATGACGAATACGGAATACCGCTCCAAATGTATTCGTACGAGGACGCAAATGAGCGATCTCACGCAAAAACTCCATGGAGTGTCCTTTTTTCTGCAATGGATAAGTAACTGGATCAGCCGTACCGAAGATCTCAATCTCGGTAGCCTGTATCTCCACATTTTGCCCCTTACCTTGGGATTGTGTCAAGATACCATTTACGCTGATACTAGCTCCCGTGGTAATCGGTTTCAAGAACTCATCACCCAATTTATCTACATCCACAACGATCTGAACATTATTGATTGTAGAACCGTCATTCAAGGCGATAAAATTCACCTGTTTGCTACCACGGCGGGTGCGAACCCATCCTTTCACGTTCACGGTAGTACCGAAAGCGTCGCTTTTCAGCACGTCTACAATTTTTGTTCGTTTAATTGTTTCCATCTGTATCGTTTTTTTTATTCGAAAGCTCCCATCCTAAGAGCGTTCACTTCCCTTTCATTTAAGTAACGCCATTTACCGCGGCCTAAGTTCTTCTTAGTCAAACCGGCGAAATAAACACGATCCAATTTCGTCACATGATATCCCAACGATTCGAAAATACGGCGCACGATACGGTTACGGCCGGAATGGATCTCGATACCCACTTGGCTCTTATCGTCCTCGCTAGCATAGCTGATAGCGTCCGCATGGATCTCCCCATCCTCAAGCTCAAGGCCGTTAGCGATTTTCTCCATATCCTCGATAGCCACGTTCTTATCCAACCACACATGGTAGATCTTCTTCTTCTTGAAAGATGGGTGAGTCAATTTAGAAGCTAAATCACCATCGTTCGTCAACAACAAGACTCCTGTCGTATTTCGGTCCAAACGGCCTACCGGATAAATACGTTCTTGGCAAGCGTTCTTCACCAAATCCATCACCGTCAGGCGTTCTTGAGGATCATCAGAAGTCGTTACGCAATTCTTCGGCTTGTTTAATACAATATATACTTTGCTCTCGATCTGAACCGGCTTCTCGTTAAATGTAACAACATCTTGACGAGTAATCTTAGTACCCAATTCCGTTACCACGACATCGTTTACCTTAACAGCTCCTTTCTGGATAAACTCATCAGCCTCACGACGAGAACAAACACCAGCGTTAGATAAGAATTTGTTCAAACGAATCGGTTCGTTTGGATCCGCCAAGACTTCCTTATACTTGATCTGTTTCGGACGAACGTTGTATCCCTGCGATCTTTGGAAGCCACCTCCTCCACCGGGACGGCGATTATTATTGTAAGAAGGACGGCGATTATTTCCATATCCACCACCCCCTTGACGATTACCGCCATAAGAGTTATCGTTACCATACGAACGTCTGGGTGCGTAACCGTCCCCGCCGCTTGAACGTGAATCATTGTAATCAACCCGGGTATCACCTACTCTAGGTCTTCTTTTCTTCATACCATCCGCAGACATTCCCTCTCCGGAAGGACTAGCGGAATAAGCCTTTGCCGGTCCATCATAATTAGGACGAGACGGACGATTGTATTGCCCTCCTCCATTCCCATATGACGGGCGGTTATTTCCATAAGACGAGCGGCCGCTGTTGTAGCCACCTTCACGGTTGTTGCCATAAGACGGGCGATTATTTCCATACCCACCTTCGCGATTGTTGCCATAAGATGGACGACTATTACCATAGCCCCCCTCACGGTTGTTGCCATACCCGCCTTCACGGTTATTATCGTAAGAACGCGGACGGCTCGGACGATCCCCGTATGAAGGACGGTTATTTTCTCCATAAGACCGATACGGTCTACGTTCATAGCTACCCTCAGGTCTATTATACCCCTGATTGTAAGGTCTTCTTTCACCTTCTTGGTCTGTGTTTTCCCGTCTGATACTTGGTATCACTTTTTTTGGACGCGGTTGAGATTCATCTCTTTCTTCTGTACTCATTTGTTATAAATTAAACAATGGTTAAAAACTTGGTAGCCTCACGGCTACCTGTATTATCACTAAATTCCTGTATAATTATGAGGCGTTATAGCCCTTAATTCATCTTTAATCCGGTCGCTAACATTCAAGGTTTCGATAAACTCCTTGATAGATTGCTCCGTAACAGTCTGGTTCGTACGTGTCAAAGCTTTTAATGCCTCGTAAGGCTTCGGATAACCCTCACGGCGTAAGACCGTCTGTATACCCTCGGCTACCACAGCCCAGCAATTATTCAAATCCCTACTTAGGGCGTTCTCGTTCAATAACAATTTACCCAAGCCTTTTGTTAAGCTCTTGAAGGCAATTTCTATATGTGCCAAAGGCACGCCTACGTTTCTCAACACGGTAGAATCCGTCAAGTCTCTTTGTAAACGAGATACCGGCAATTTCGTAGCCAAATGCTCTAAAATAGCGTTAGCGATCCCTAGATTACCCTCAGCGTTCTCGAAATCAATCGGGTTCACCTTATGTGGCATAGCAGACGAACCGATCTCACCCGCCTTGATCTTTTGCTTGAAATACTCCATGGAGATATATTGCCAGAAGTCACGATTCAAGTCGATCAAGATCGTATTGATACGCTTCAAGCCATCGAAGATCGCTGCCAGATTATCATAATTAGAGATCTGGGTAGTCCACTCCTCACGCTTCAAGCCTAACACCTCACTAACGAACTTGTTACCGAATGCCCTCCAATCATATTCCGGATACGCTACATGATGCGCATTGAAGTTTCCTGTAGCCCCACCGAATTTAGCGGAGATAGGAACGGCCTTTAACAATGCCAACTGTTGCTCCAAACGGTAAACAAAAACCATCACCTCCTTACCCAAACGAGTCGGAGATGCCGGTTGCCCATGTGTCTTAGCCAACATCGGGATATCCATCCATTCCTCGGCGTATTTTTTCAAGGCGCCGATCACCTCTTCCAAACCCGGATAATACACCTCTTGCAAAGCGTCCTTGATCGATAAAGGCACAGATGTGTTATTAATATCCTGAGAAGTCAATCCAAAATGAATAAACTCGTGGTATTTCTCCGCAAGGAAATGATTTGTTTTTTCCTTAATAAAGTACTCCACCGCTTTCACATCGTGGTTTGTCACGCTCTCGATCTCCTTCACTCGTAAAGCGTCCTCCTCCGTAAACTCCTGATAAATCTTCCGGAGCCCCTTTTTTACTTCCGCCGCATTTAACTCGCTTAATTGCGGAAGAAACTCAGATAGAGTAATAAAATACTCGATCTCAACTCGCACCCTATACTTGATAAGTGCGTATTCTGAAAAATAAGCCGCCAGATTCTCAGCCTTATTCCTGTATCGCCCATCCACGGGCGAAATAGCAGTCAGTGTCGATAATACCATATACATTATTAATATAGAGTCGCAAAGTTAAGTCTTTTCCATTGAATAATAAGGTAAGCAATCGTTATTTTTAACTAAATGCCCCGTTTTTAGGACCATCAGACACTTACGTAGCCATATCCAAACAAAATTCATATTCATCCACATTTTTTCGTCAAAAAGTTTGGTGGTAATAAAAAAAGCCGTATCTTTGCAGCGCTTTAGAGAGATAAAGCGAACGAAAAAATAAGTTTAAAGGGCGTTTAGCTCAGCTGGTTCAGAGCATCTGCCTTACAAGCAGAGGGTCGGCGGTTCGAATCCGTCAACGCCCACCTTTAAATTTATTATTTCACCGAAAGATTTTCGGGCGTTTAGCTCAGCTGGTTCAGAGCATCTGCCTTACAAGCAGAGGGTCGGCGGTTCGAATCCGTCAACGCCCACTTTTAATTTATTATTATACCGAAAGAACTTCGGGCGTTTAGCTCAGCTGGTTCAGAGCATCTGCCTTACAAGCAGAGGGTCGGCGGTTCGAATCCGTCAACGCCCACGAAAATTAATTTCTCTTAAATATTTTTCTACAATATATCATTATATAGCTAACCTACAAAATTCATTGTAAAATTATCAGTGTCTAATGCAATCTAAGATTTTGAAAAAATGCGATAATCGTACTATTCAAGTTCTATTGCTGATGTTGGCGAACTTAATATCACATAGTACCGGATTAATAACATCCATAGTATTCAGTCATCTTATGCCACAAAATGAATATGGTACATACCGCCAAGTTATTTATGTTTATTCGATTTTACTTATTGTCTTTTCCCTTGGATTGCCCAAAGCTTATTCCTATTTCCTAGCCCGTGTCCCTATTGAGGAAGGTTTAAATATTATAAAAAGACTAAACTCGCTATTCCTTGGAATATCTGCTATCGTTTCTTGTATTTTACTGTTTGGAGCTTATCAAATAGCGGATTTATTAAAAAATCCGTCGCTAACTTACAACCTCATGTATTTCTCAATAACTCCCATGTTACTAATGCCTGTTATGGGGGTAGAGAGTATTCTTACAGTATATGGTATGTCAAGAATCGTAATTATATATGTTGCCATCAGCCGTACATTTATGATTGTATGTACCATACTACCCGTTATACTTATAAACGCCACTGCATCTAGTGCCATTATAGGCTTTGTCATATCAGCTATTATCACTTGCCTAACCGGGCTTATATTAATTACCATACCGTTCAGAGGCGTTAAGCCAAGAAAGTCTCAAATACCTATGAATGAAATATTTAGATTTATAAAACCTATATCCACCGCTAGTTTATATGGCTTTATAATCAGTTCCGCCAGCCAGTTTTTCATAAGCAGATATTTCGGGGTAAAAGACTTCGCAGCATTTAGCAACGGATACCGCGAATTACCATTTGCAGGAATGCTCATTAGCGCTACAGCGACTATCCTGCTTCCGGAATTCTCAAAGATGTCGAACCACGGCATCAACAAGCATGAATTTATAAAGTTATGGAAATCCGTAACCTACAAATCCTCAGCAATTATTTACCCATTATCAATATTTTGTTTCATTTTCGCAGAAGAGATCATAAACCTCTTATATGGAGAAAAATACCTGCAATCGATAACTTTATTCAGAATCGCTACCATTATTAATTTAATACGCATCGTCCCTTATTCTCCTATCATGCTAGCACTGGGGAAAGGCAAAGCATTTTCTGACACACATTTGATCACCGCAATACTGCTTGTCAGCTTAAATCTATTGTGTGTAAACTTTTTCCCTTCCACGATAGGTATCGCAATTGTTACTACGTTCAGCACTCTTTTTTGCTTAATAATTCTTATCCTAATTATAGCTCGTTCGCTGGAGACTACGATCGTTAAATTCATGCCTTGGGTAAAGATGCTAAAAATGCTATTCGCAGCCATCCTCTCATGTATCACGACAAGGATGGCTATTTCTTCAATAAGCACGACACATATTTATACTCTCTTGGCTCTTGAATTCGGCATATATCTTCCGCTTTACATCTTCATTTCCAATTTATTGGGTGTTAATTATCAAAAGGTATTAAAACCGATAATATCAAGGAACAAGAAAAAAGAACAATTCTGATAAACATCTGTCGATAAATATTTATCAATCTAAAACAGTATATATTCCTGCTTCATTAGCAAGATAATCAAGAAGTATCTTACATTGATTCTTCCGTGTATATCGACGAATCTTTTCCCAGTTGCGTGGCAATACCTCCTTGTTTTTCCATATAGAATAACATCGCAGTATCATTTTCTTTATACCCTCAATATCAGCATTGTCCACCGTAAAACCAGCTTTAGTGTCATCCAGTAACCGGGCTACTACATCTTCGGGATCACAAAGAGCCAATATCGGTTTATTGGTAGCGAGATAATCGAACAGTTTGCCCGTATACACTCCTTTTCTTCCTGTAGAATGAATCACGACAAGCGTATCCACATCCAACGACATCTGAATGGCTTCTGAATGAGCCACAGATTCTATCTGCAAGACATTAGGAATGATATCCTCGGGAACATCCAGTTTCAAAAGATTTCCAATGATTTTTATCTGACAATCTGAAGGTAGCTTTTCTTCATTTATAAGTTCAGAGAAAGCCTTAAACCAATTAGCGGGACTTGCCCCTCCGTAAAAACGACCGATAAACGCCATGGTAAATTGAGGTTGGAAAAGAACATCGTGTATCTCTTCATAATCATAGCCATTCTTGATTTCCAAGAAATGATCATGCTTACAATAACATTTAAAATCGCTAAGCAAAGGTTGGGATACCGATAATACCAAATCCGATGAATTCACGATCTTACGCTCATATGCTATAAGAAGCCTAGCCTGATTACGGGGTATATAAAGATGCTTTGACATCTCGTCACGCATATCAGCTATCCAATAAAACCTGTACCCGTTTCTTCGCAATCTAAATGCGACCATGTGAGGAGCCAATGGACCAAATGAGCTTAAAACTACATCAAAAGAGTTTGCCTCACACAACGAAACAGCTTTGTTATAAGCTTTAAAACGCCACATAAACTTACTATCAGCAGTAACACGACACAACAAACCATTCACGATTCGTCTCGGCACCCACCTCTTTCCCGCTTTTACACAACGAGCCATATAAGAATATGTAATCAAAGGATTCTTAACATAATTAATCTCACATCCATGCCATAATTTAGTCTCGTCAACTTCTCCCTCTGTCACTACCGTAACCGAATGTCCTGCCAACTGAAAGTATTTAGCGAAAGCTTCTATTCGAAACGCCGCTATTACGTTATTTGGATAAAACCAATTACTGATAATAAGCACTCTCATTAT
>NZ_RAYG01000048.1:0-18955 GCF_003670185.1 Parabacteroides sp. CH2-D42-20
TATTTATGGGACATATTCATGGATAAGCCTTTGAAGTCTTTCATCAGTTTGTTGTAATAGCCTAAGTCCAAGTAGTTATCTGGATTATCCGCAAATTTGCATACATAGAGGGAACATAAGATCAACTCCTTTTCTTTATTTGAGATAGTGGCTTTTCCCCTTCTTTTAATATTTGAGATTCCTTCTATTTGCAAGAATTGGGTTAGTTGATACGCAAAGAAATAGCTGATCTTTCGTCTGGAATCCGCCTTTTCTGCCGCTGATAATGATCTGAGTTCACTGTTGAACCGTTGCTTTTGGCGGTTACTCATCTTCTCTTCTTGTAAACGGATAGCCAAAAAGTCAAGGATCAGTTTATCAGATATAGTATAAGTCTTTTTATTGGCGGTTTTAAATGTCAGTGATTCAATATGAGGATTCTGCTCTAAGAAAGCACAAAATTCATTGTAGGTCTCTTGGTGTGTCTTTTGTGATACAAGTAGATTCTTGCAAGCGTCAGTAGTATAGTCATACAGATACAGGATCAGTCCCCAGAACGATTCCTTGTCCAGATTCAAATCAGTTAGAAGTTCCTGTAAACGCTCGTGCTTATCATAGCCTGATCTATTGAATGGGATTGATTTTAGAATATCCTCATACCAATGGGCGAATCCAACGGGATACCAAGTATTCATTAAATACGTCTTGCCATCTTCATCTATTTCTAAGACAGCTTGATATGAACTGAAGTATTTCAGTACATACGCTAATAAAGGGTTGTCTATATCCAGTATCATTTCCTTTTACTTGTTTGATGTGGCAAAATTAAGATAAAAAGAATCCCGTCTCCATTTCTGGGAACAGGATTCTTTGGTTTAGAGTAGGTTTTTCATTGCGTCTTCCATCTGCTCATTACCGAAGCTGTCCAGATAGATTTGTGTTACTCTCTCTGAACTGTGCCCTAAAGCCTCACAGATTAAAGAGGTATTCACGCCTGATCTCTTTAAGACTGTCGCAAAACTGTGTCTTGCGACGTATGTTGTCAAGTCAATAGAGATATTCAATTCTTTACCAATCTCTTTCAGATATTTATTCACATCTGCTATTACGTCATGTATTCTATATCTCTTCTGGAGTTCTGAAACATGAGTGTCAAATAGGATTGGAAAAATGTATTTACGATCTTTGTTCTGATAATATTGAATAATCTGTATAGCCTTCTCTTGTAAAGGTAACTTGATTAGCTTTTTAGTCTTTTTACGGAAATAGACTAAACGATTGTCGACAATATTATCAGAGGTAAGGAGTGCCATATCCATAAAGTTTATACCACCCATTAAGTAAGAGAAAGTGAATAAATCAAGAGCCAGACGTTTATAAAACTTTTTGGATGAAATTTCATAATTGATAATTTTATGAATTTCTTCTTTTGTAATAGAACGTTTGGCTGTTTCTTGGTGTAGTTTAGAAACTTTGTAACTTCGAAATGGATAATCTTCGGCGTTGACTATTTTCTTTTCAATAGCTAAATTGTAGACAACTCGCAGGGTTCTGAAACGTATGCCAATTGTATTTTCTGCCAGCTTTTTGTTGCGTTGCCATATCTCGTACCGCTTTAGCCAATTGTTAGTTATGTCGGAAAAATAAAGATTAGTACCGTGAGTAAACTCTAATAGTGAATTTAGAACTTGTTTAACGGATAAAGAATATCCTATGCGGTTTTCTTGTTTTAGTTGTTCTATGTACTCTGAGAAAAGTTCTTGTACTGTTTGGTGTTTTTTTACTTTCTCATTCCCTAATACAGATGTCGCTGAATAATCTTTATTTTCCGCTTCTAACCTTGCGATTTTATCCATTACTTCTTTAGTCTTTTTTAGAATCAATTGCTCGATTTGTATTCTATTAGGGCAATTGGGCTTAGGTTTACCTTTCTCGAAGTCCCAAAATTTAGCTTGAATAGATATTCCCAGACTGGAATATTTCCTTTTTCGATTCTGGTTTACACAAATCATGATAGGGTGTTCTCCGTTAGATAGTGTTTTTGATGTGTAACACAGCACATTAAGACTTGTTCTCATCTCTGTTTTCGGTTTACATCTGGTTTACACAGCGGTTTACACAAATGAGTAAAAACAGCGAATTGTAACGATAAAAAGAATTTTTGTTTGTTGGAACAATTACAAATCAGATAGGGCGGTTAGAGTAGTACAAATAACTCTTTCATGCTTAATAATGAAATGGTGATTTATCCGTATTCTCTTATTTGGTAGTTTGAGAATCGCTTCTTCTTTATGAGTGACTGTGGTCGCAACTGATTGATACATAAAGTAAAAAGCCCCGCTATTCCTAAGAATAACGAGGCCTTTTGGAAGCGAGCGGAAGACGGGACTCGAACCCGCGACCCTAACCTTGGCAAGGTTATGCTCTACCAACTGAGCTACTTCCGCAAAACATGTTTGCTCAAACTTGTGTACTCGAAGCGGGACTTGAACCCGCACAGCCGCAATGGCCAAAGGATTTTAAGTCCTTCGTGTCTACCGATTCCACCATTCGAGCATCCACCTCTTCTCTAAGAGTTGAGCGGAAGACGGGACTCGAACCCGCGACCCTAACCTTGGCAAGGTTATGCTCTACCAACTGAGCTACTTCCGCATTGTTTGTTTCTCTTTTGCGAGTGCAAAGGTAGTACAAATATTTATACTACCAAACATTTCCGGTGAAAAATTTAATTATGGATGTAAATTTTATTACCGTTTGTATCGACGACATATTGTTTGAGGGCTTGTTTCTCCTCAGCGCAAGGCCCTTCCACCGGATTGCCGATACCGTTTAAAAGTTCAAATTTACTACCGCATTTCGGGCAGATGGCGTATACGGCGGATTCGTCCACCTCTACGATGACATTAGCGGATGCCTCATGAGGACAAGCGGCATCGAACGCAAAGAATGCACCGGTTCCGTTACTGGACAATCCATGATAGACCAATACGCCTCCAAACCCTGTTTGCTCGCCAGCTTGGTCTACATCTTTAGAGGTGTAGATCTTATAAGCCTGTATTGCATTCAACGCTTTATCTTGATAAGTCAGATCTAGTTCCAGATAGACCGCACGATAGGGAATACGAGTCTCTATCGTATCTGCGCAAGATAATAGCGTAAACAAGATCAAAAGTGGAAATATCCGTCTTATCTTATCCATGGACCAATTTCTTTTCAGCCTCGTTCATCCGTTCGAAAGAGAAAGAACCTATCACACTACGCATCATGGTGGCGATTGGTTCGTTACATAGATTACCGATACTGCCTTCGTGTGTATGGTTAACGCTCTTCGAAGGAACGAATTTACCGGCCTCGATATCCAAACCTACTTGCTTATAAGCGTCACGGAAAGGCATTCCGGCCAAGACACGGCGGTTCACTTCTTCCACGCTAAACAAGAGAGAATATTTATCATCGTCCAATATATGCTCGTTTACTTTCACCTCACGCATCATATGAGTTACCATGCGTAAGCAATCCTTCAGCTCGTTGAAAGCCGGTAGGAAAACTTCCTTGATGATCTGGAGATCCCGGAAGTAACCGGAAGGAAGATTATTGCTGATCAAGATGATTTGCTGAGGCAAGCCTTGAAGCTTATTGCATTTGGCACGTGTCAACTCAAATACATCCGGATTCTTCTTATGCGGCATGATACTGGAGCCGGTCGTGAACTGATCCGGCAGTTTGATGAAGCCAAAGTTCTGGCTATTGAACATACAAGCGTCGAACGCTAACTTGGAGAGCGTAGCGGCGATACCCGCCATAGCGAAAGCTACGGTGCGTTCCATCTTGCCACGTCCCATCTGGGCGTATACCACGTTGTAGTCCAGCGAGTCGAAACCTAATAAATCCGTAGTCATCTGGCGGTTTAGCGGGAAGGATGAACCATATCCGGCGGCGGAACCCAGCGGGTTACGGTTGCAAATACGGTATGCGGCTTGCATAAGTTGCAAATCATCTACCAAGCTCTCCGCGTAAGCGCCGAACCAAAGTCCGAACGAAGAGGGCATAGCTACCTGTAGATGCGTATATCCGGGAAGCAGTACATCCTTGTACCGGTTACTCTGGGAGATCAAAACGTCGAACAAGCCGGAAACCAACTCAACCAATTCTTGTATTTGCGAACGGGTGAAAAGCTTCAGATCCAATAAGACCTGATCATTACGGGAACGCCCGCTATGGATCTTCTTGCCCATATCGCCCAAACGACGTGTAAGCATGAGTTCCACTTGCGAGTGCACATCCTCGATGCCTTCCTCGATGATGAATTCTCCACGATCCGCTACGGCGTATATATTCCGTAATTCTGCTAATAAGACGTTTAGTTCCTCTTTAGTCAACAAACCGATACTTTCCAGCATCGTGATATGCGCCATAGAGCCTAATACGTCATATTTAGCGAGGTAAAGATCCATCTCACGGTCCTTACCTACCGTGAATATATCTACTTCATGATCTACCTGTACATTTTTTTCCCAAAGTTTCTGAGCCATAATGAAAAAGGAATTAATAAGGCAAGGAGGCGATAACGGTCGAGATTTTATCCACAGCCTCTTGCAAAGGTTTCGATACCATTGGTTTCAAGAACGGATTCAGATCGGCACGAACCGTGATTTTTAACCGTGTGTCGTCCTCGGCCACCTGTTTCAATTGTATCCACAAGAAAAGGGGAACAGGAGAGTTGGTCGTCGTGAACTTGATTAATTTATTCGGCTCTCTTTCTACGATCTGGAAGGTAATCTTACCAACGGGATCGACAGCGAAACTACAGGTATCGCTGTCGAACTCAAAATTTTTTATTTTATCTTGCGGGATGCGATCCTTGATACGTTCCAAGTTGGAAAGATCGGACAACATCGTGAAGATACGTTCATCATTGTGTGGGATCTGTTTGACCTCACTCACAAATTCTTCAGTCATTGAGTGTCTTTTTGTTTATTACTTATTTCGGGTCCCAGTTAGCCGGATCTTTACGCCATTCCTGAAGAACCGCGATCTCAGACTCATCGATGTAATGCGTACGGACAGCTTCTTCCAAGACTGCGTCGTAGTTACTCAATGTAGTCAATGTTACTTTAGCGTCTTTGAAAGCGGCTTCCGCTACAGGGAATCCATAGGTAAAGATAGCTACCATACCCGCTACATCGCAACCAAAGTTACGTACGGCCTGTACGGCTTTCAAGCTACTACCTCCGGTAGATACCAAATCCTCGATGATCACTACTTTAGAACCCGGTTTCAATTCTCCCTCGATAAGGTTTTCCAATCCATGATCTTTTGGCGTAGAGCGGATGTATACGAATGGCAATCCTAATAAATCGGCTACTAAAGCACCTTGAGCGATTGCGCCTGTAGCAACACCGGCAATGGCATCTACGTTCTCGAATTTTTCACTAATCACACGAGCCAACTCCAATTTGATGAAGCTACGAACGACCGGATAAGAAAGAGTCTTTCGGTTGTCATTGTAGATCGGAGATTTCCAGCCGGATGCCCAAGTAAACGGATTGGCCGGTTGCAACTTTACGGCTTTAATCTTTAATAATTTTTCTGCTACTAAACTTTCCAGTGTTTTCATACAATCCTATATTTATATCAGTCTGCAAAAATAGATAAACTGAATGACATTACCTTGAATATCGTACGTTAATTTTTTATTAATATTTATGCGACAGACAGGGCTAAAATGCTGATGCGTATGCCCGGAATCCCTGATAAAGCCTTTGCGCAAGCGGAAATCGTGGCTCCGGTTGTGATCACGTCGTCTATGAGCAGGATATGTTTGTTTTTTAAGCTTTCCGGATGAATGACATTAAAAATAGAACATACATTTAACCAACGGTCGTAAATGGCCTTACGAGTTTGGGTACTTGTGTGGGTGGTGCGGGCTAGACTTTGCGTATCGATGGGGATATCCCATATGGAACGGATACCGGAGGCGATCCATTCGGACTGGTTGTAACCTCTTTGCCGTTTTTTGCGGGGATGCAGGGGAACGGGGATAAGGAGGTCTACGGTACATATCGGGCTGTGATCCGCTTGGAGCTCTCTCGCTATCTGCCGTCCGAGTAGATAGCCCAACTCTTTATTATCATGGTATTTGAGCGAGTGGATCAGGCTTTGTACTTTTCCGCCTTTCTCGTATCGTAGATAAGCGGTGGCATATTCGATCCGGTTCTTTCCGATAAAAAGTTGCTCGACGGGGTTGTTCGCCTGTTGATGATATCCCGTGTGCGGCAGGTCGCATAGGCATTTCAGGCAAATTTGTTCTTCTCCCTCGACGAGTGGTCGTTTACATATTTTACATAAGTTTGGGAAAAACAGGTTGAGCAGATTATTCCATGTCGTCGGCATAATCCTCGCAGTCTATTCCTTTGAATAATTGGCTTAGGCAATCCAACGTGATCCGGCTTTCGAAACCTCGTCCGGCGGCGAAACGGAGTAACTTGTTGAATAGGTCCCGCTCGTCTTTTCCTTTTGTCGATTTCTTTTTGCTTTTTAGTAAATCGAGTAAGATGGAGCGATATTCTCCCTCGTCGATGGCGGCGAGCGATTCTTCCCGGATCGGGGAGGGGATGTTTTTCTTATAAAGCTCGTAGCCTATTTTTACCCGTCCCCATTTATTGAATCGTAGCTTATCGTTCACGAAGAAACGGGTGTAACGGGATTCGTCGATAAACCGCTCTTTCAGCAAGCGGGCGATGATACGCTCGGAGGCGTCGGGAGGAAGTCCGGCGGCATCGATCTTTTTCTGTACGTCTTGTATGCAGCGTTCGGCGGCGGAGCAATAGGCGGCTGCCCGGTGCAACATCTCGGGTTCGGTTATCTCTTTCATATTTTTGCTTTTACGATCCGGTCTTTTCCGTATAAATCTTGTATTAATTCGACTTCGGTGTAATTCTCTTGACGTAGCATCGCTACGGTCTCTTTTCCGCAAAGGGCGTTGATCTCGAAGTAAAGATGCCCGCCTTCCACCAAATGCCTTTGTCCGAAGCGGGCGATGGCCCGGTAAAAGAGAAGCGGATCGTCATCGGGAACGAACAAGGCCAGGTGAGGCTCGTTCTCCAAAACGTTCGCTTCCATGGTCGCTTTCTCCTTATTCATTATATAAGGAGGGTTGCTGACGATGCAATTGAAGTTGCCTATAGGAGAAACAGCGGTTTCTTCCGTATGGGATTTTGGTTTCATGTACGTGAAACTTTTGTTTTCCTTACGTGAAACTTTTGTTTCTTCTACGTGAAACTTTAGTTTTCCTTGCATGAAACTGGGATAACCTTCGGAAAGGATATCCAATTCGAGGAAAGATACGGAAACTTGATTCAGTCGGGCGTTCTCCTCGGCCACGGCGAGCGCTTCGGGTGATATATCTACCGCCGCTACCTCAGCCTTCGGAAGATGTTTCGCCAAGGAAATAGCGATACAGCCGCTTCCCGTACCAATATCTAATATACGAGGGGCTTGGCCTCGGTAGTCCGTGATGATCCGCTCGACCAACTCGGCGGTTTCCGGGCGGGGAATCAATACGTCCGGCGTCACCTTAAACTCCATCCCGTAAAAATCCGCTATGCCTAATAAGTATTGTATGGGCTTGTATAAACGCAGTCCTTCTACAATCTCCTTGATTTTAAATTTCTCCGTATCAGATAATTCTTTACCTTTGCCTAACAGGAGTTGATGGGTAGAAAGGCCGCAAACACGTTCCATGATGAGCCGGACGAGCGCTTGGGCTTCGCCGGGAGGATAAATATCTTTGAGGGAATTTCGGATGTAGGCGATGGTCTCAGTCATATCTTACTCTTGTTTTATCGCGAAAGTAGTGTAAAAACCGTTTATATGCAAAGATTATGATAGAGGTTGAAGAGAAATACATGGCTCGTTGCATCGAGTTGGCTAAAGGAGGGAGGGGAAATGTCAGTCCGAATCCGATGGTTGGCGCGGTGGTTGTGCATAAGGGCCGTATTATCGGTGAGGGATTTCACAGGAAATGTGGGGAGGCGCATGCAGAGGTGAATGCTATCGCTTCCGTGAAAGACGAGTCTTTGTTGAAAGACAGTACGATTTATGTGAGTCTGGAGCCTTGCTCTCATTATGGGAAGACGCCTCCTTGCGCCGAGTTGATTATCCGGAAAGGGATTCCACGGGTGGTGGTCGGTTGCTTGGATCCTTTTCCCGAGGTGTCGGGGCGAGGCGTGCGGATGTTGCGTGAGGCCGGTGTCGAGGTCGTCACAGGCGTGATGGAGGAAGAAGCCCGTGTGTTGAACAAGGCGTTTATGACGCTACAAACGAAAGGCCGTCCTTATATTATCTTGAAATGGGCGCAGAGCGAGGATGGGTTTATCGATCGTTTGCGTACGGACGTGTCGGAGCCGGTCACGGTTTTGTCTTCTCCGGAGACTTCCCGCTTGGTGCATAAACTTCGCTCGGAGGTGGTGGCTATCATGGTCGGTACACGGACCGCTTTATTGGACAATCCTTCATTGAACGTGCGCCATTGGTCCGGTAATTCCCCAGTCAGGGTCGTATTGGATCGCCGGCTCGTTATTCCCGATTCTTATCGGTTGCTGAATGGTTCCTCACGTACATTAATATTTACGGAGAAGGAAGTGGAAAACCGAGAGAACGTGGAGTATATCCGGATAGATTTCGAGGGTCCGGTGATCCGGCAAGTGCTAGATCATCTTGCTGTCCGGAAGTTGGATTCCTTATTGGTGGAAGGTGGGACTCAGCTGATTAATTCTTTTGTGGAAGCGGATGTATGGGACGAGGCGAGGGTGGAAACGGCCCCGGTTCGCCTGTATCAAGGGGTGCATGCGCCGATGCTTGGAAAGGAGGCTGTTAGCGGCATCTCCGGACGTTCTGTTATGAGCATTAAAAAATCATAACTATGAAATTTTAAATCATAACGATGAGTTCGAAAAATCATAACTATGAATTTTAAGGCTCATATAATCAACTAAAATATTATAAATATTAGCAGGTATTAGGGTGAAAGCAAAAAATGTTTCTACTTTTGTGCCTTTATATGCGACAAACTTATGTTTTTGATGAAAAATAAATTAGTACTATTTATAACAGGTTGTTTTGCATTAGTGTTGTCTTCTTGTTTGAAATCAGAAGATGTCACTGATATAGAATTGGTTAAGAACTGCCAAATATCCTCTTTTAAGCTAAGTAGTGATTCTATCTCGGGGTTGGATACCGTGAAGTTTACGATCGACCAACTGACGGGGCGGATTTTTAACATTGACTCTCTGCCTTTTGGCACGAAGATCGAGAAAGTTGTTTGTACGATTACGGCAGCCAGTAGCTATGCGCTTAGCGGTATAGAGGTAAGCCCGTATGCTTATCCGGACTCTACTTATTACTTAAACAATTTATCAGACTCCATTAATTTCTCCGCTCCGGTAAAGTTCGTGGTTCATGCGTATGACCAAGTCACGACAAAAGTCTATATGGCGCAGGTGAATATCCATCAAGTGGTTCCGGACTCTATGGTTTGGAGTATGTACGCGAATCCTATGATTGGCATTACCGTGAAGGATCAGAAGGTGGTAACCTACGATTATAATGGATCGGAGAATTACTTTATGTATGTGAAACCCGCCGAGTCCGGTAAACCTTACCAATTATATTACGCTCCGGTAAGCGCGCCTAAGGGCTGGCAGTCATTATCCTTGACCGGTCTGCCTTCCGATGGGCTTTTGATCTCCCAGATTACCGAGTATAACAATGCTTTATATGTGCCGGCTACAAATGGCACTTTATATAGATCCGAGGATGGCTTGACTTGGAGCGCTGTAGAGAACGCCCCTTCCGTGAAATACGTTTTGGGTAGCGTGAAGCAGGGCACGAAACAGCCTTCCGCCTTAGCTACGATCGTGGATCAGGAAGGAAAGCTAGCGTTCTATGCGATGAACGAATCCATGGAGTGGATCGCCGGAGATGCGGTGCCTAGCGGATTCCCTGTTACCGGATTTAGCAATCTCCAATATGCCGCAATGTATCATGAGTACTTGATGACCGCCAGCGGACGTACCGTGGACAACCAAGTGGTTAATACGACTTGGGCGACCATGGATGGTATCTCTTGGGCGTTGATGGCTTCCGGTGACGCAAACTTCACGAAGCGTGAGGGAGCGATGATCACGAATTATGACGATAAGTTTTTCTTGATCGGAGGTATCGACGCTTCGAACAAGGCATTGAAAGATATGTATCAATCGATAGATTATGGTATTTCTTGGTCGTTGATCGACTCGATGGTGGTGTTACCGACCGACTATGCGGCGAGAGGCTTTTCCTCAATTATTGTGGATAAAGAGAATTTCGTGAACATTTTCGGAGGAAAGACCAGCACTGGTTCCAATGACTTGAACCAACTTTGGAGAGGCCGTATCAATCGTTTGATCCCGAAGGAATAGAAAAGTTCGATAGGAGATGTATAATTTTATGAGGCTTTTAGCGTTAGAAAAAGAAGTGTGGTATATATAACAGCAAGGCTTATGACTTCAACTTTTTTTCAGCGGCTTCTCATAATCATCCTATTAGCGGGTACGATCCCTACGCTTTGGGCGCAGGAATATAAGTACGAGATCGGTGGTATGGCTGGTGGTGCCTTTTATATGGGTGACGCCAACAAGAATACGATATTTAAAGGAATGAATCCGGCGGTGGGAGCCGTGTTCCGGTATAACATCAACTTTCGTTGGGCCTTGAAAGCCAACTTGATGTGGGGACAGGTTTCCGGTAAGACCGAAGGTATGGAGAACGTTTTTCCGAATAATGCCCAAACCTCTTTCAACCGTAGTATCATGGAGTTGGGGGGACAGGCGGAGTTCAACTTTTTCCCGTATAGCGATAAGTTCGACTATGCGGGGGCGAAGCGTTTCTCTCCTTATGTCTTGGTGGGCATTGGGCTGACGGTGGCTCCGGGTGGCGGGAAGACTTTCGCCAGCCCGAATATTCCTTTAGGCGTGGGCATGAAATATAAGATCAAGAACCGCCTTAATTTAGGGTGCGAGTTCTCGTTTCGTAAGTTATTTGGCGATGGCCTAGAGGGAAAGGACATGTTGGACGATCCGTATGGTGTTAAGGGTAGCGCTCTTAAGAATAAAGATTGGTACTCTTTCTTGTTGTTGTCTGTTACATGGGATTTCGGCCCGAGGTGCCGTACTTGTAACAATGCGAAAAATATAAGTGAATATTAGTAAGATAAAAAATGTCGTTGATTGAGAAAATAGACAAGAATCGCTTGCCACGGCACGTGGCAATTATTATGGACGGGAACGGACGTTGGGCCAAGGCGAAGGGGAAAGACCGTAGCTTCGGGCATCAGGAAGGCGTTGTTTCGGTCCGTAAGATTATGGATGCGGTCACTCAACTCGGATTGAAATATCTGACGTTGTACACTTTCTCTACCGAGAACTGGAATCGTCCGGAAGAAGAGGTCCAAGCGCTGATGAGCTTGCTGGTCTCCGCCATTCACCGGGAGACTCCGGACATGATGAAGAAAAACGTCCGCCTTACCGCCATAGGCGACCTCTCCCGCTTGCGTGAGGATGCATATAATACATTGCAAGAATGTATCGATATGACTTCGGCGAACACGGGAACCACACTTGTTCTGGCGCTTAGTTATTCTTCCCGGTGGGAGATCACCAGAGCGGCTAGGCAACTCGCCCAAGAGGTCTTGGAACAGAAAATAAACCCCAATGATATAACCGAGGCCATGGTCTCGGACCACTTGACGACCAAGAATATCCCCGATCCCGATCTTTTGATACGGACCGGAGGAGAGAAACGCATCAGTAACTTCTTGCTATGGCAGTTGTCATATGCTGAATTCTTCTTTACGGATGTGTTTTGGCCGGATTTCAGAGAAGAAGAGTTGTATGAGGCTATATTGTATTACCAGCAACGTGAGCGTCGTTTCGGTAAGACAAGTGAGCAATTAATCTTATAAACAATAGCTGTTATATGTACAAAAGAATAGTGCTGTTTTTTATTTGCTTGGGTTTCGCTTGCGGTGCGTTTGCCCAAGAAATAGACACTACCCAAGTTGAGGCGCCGGCAGAAGTGCCGGTCATTTCGTACTCGTTGGCCGCGAAGAAATACAAGATCGCGGATATAAAGATTACGGGTATCAAGAATTATGATGATTTTGTGTTGATCGGCTTCTCGGGCTTGTCGGTAGGCGATGAGATTACCGTACCGGGAGAGGAGATCACTACAGCAGTGAAGCGTTTTTGGAAACATGGCTTGTTTTCGGATGTGAAGATCTTGGCGACGAAGATCGAGGGCGACCAGATTTGGCTGGAGATCCAGCTGAAGCAACGTCCGCGTATCTCGCAAGTCAATTACCACGGGATCAAGAAAGGCGAGCGTGAGGACTTGGAGGCGAAGCTGGGCTTGAAGAAAGGTTTCCAGGTGACGCCGAACGTCATGGACCGTGCCAAGATCGTGATCCAGAAGTTCTTCGATGGCAAAGGCTTTAAGAACGTGGATGTCGAGATCGAGCAAAAGGACGATCCCGCAAATGAAGGCGAGGTGATCGTGGATATCAATATTGATAAGAATGAAAAGACCAAGATCCATCGTATCTATTTTGAGGGTAACGAAAAACTGACTGCCCGGGAGTTGAAGAAGGCGATGAAGAAGACGAACGAGAAGTTCAGCTTGCCGAACGACTGGAAAACCAGTATCATGGAGATGTTCAGCACGAAGAAGTTCACGACTGAGGAATATGAGAACGATAAGAAAAATATAATCGCTAAATATAACGAGCATGGTTATCGCGACGCCGTATTGTTGTCCGATAGCGTAGCGAACTTTAACGAGAAGAAGGTAGATATCTTCTTGAAAGTGGATGAAGGTGAGAAATACTATTTGAAAGATATTCGCTTCGTGGGTAATACGCAATATTCTACGGACTATTTGATGGCCGTGTTGGGTATGAAGCCAGGCGAGGTGTATAATCAAAAGAAATTGAACGAACGTTTGAGTACGGATGAGGATGCCGTTTCGAATGTCTATTTTAATAACGGTTATTTGTTCTTCAACGCCGATCCGGTAGAGGTGGATGTAGCGAATGACTCTATCTCGTTGGAGATCCGTATCCAAGAGGGTCCGCAGGCGACGATCAACCGTATTATCATTAATGGTAATGACCGTTTGTATGAGGACATCGTTCGCCGTGAGTTGCGTACCAAGCCGGGTATGTTGTTCAGCCGTGACGACTTGATGCGTTCCGTTCGTGAGTTGGCTCAGATGGGACACTTCGACCCGGAAAACATGAATCCGGTGCCGCTGCCTGATCCTGAGAATGGAACCGTGGATATCGAGTATAACTTGGTTTCCAAGGCGAATGACCAGATCGAGTTCTCCGCAGGTTGGGGACAGACGGGTGTGATCGGTAAGTTAAGTTTGAAGTTTACGAACTTCTCTATGAAGAACTTCTTGAACCCGAAAACCTATAAGGGCATCATCCCGCAAGGTGAGGGACAGACATTGACCTTGAGCGGCCAGACGAACGGGCGTTATTATCAGGCTTACAGCATCTCCTTCATGGATCCTTGGTTCGGCGGTAAACGACCGAATACGTTGTCTGTCAGCGCTTATTTCTCAAAGCAAACCGATATCAGTAGCAATTACTTGAGCAATTCCGGCTATGGTTATGGCGGTTATCCGTATTACGGTGGTTATGGCGGTTATGGTGGTTACGGCTACGGTAGTAACTATTATGGCAATAATTACTACAACAATAGTTATGAGTACGCTTACGACCCGGATAAATCGATCATGATGCTTGGTATCGCTGCCGGTTATGGTAAACGCTTGAATTGGCCGGACGACTACTTCCAGTTCATGGCGACGTTGAACTATCAGTTGTATATGATGCATGATTGGGACTATTTCTTGGTTAATAACGGAAATTGCCATAATATCAACTTGGAGTTGATGTTGCAACGTAATTCTATCGATAACCCGTTGTATACTCGTAAGGGGTCACAATTCATGTTGTCCGTAGCGGCTACGCCTCCTTATTCTTTGTTTGATAATAAGGATTATGGGGCGATGTCAAGCTCAGACCCGGATAAGTATAAATTCATCGAGTATCATAAATGGAAGTTCAAAGCGAAGATATTCTCTCCGTTGGCTCCGTTGACCGTGAAACGTACGCCGGTATTGATGACCCGTGTTGAGTATGGTTTCTTGGGTACCTATAATAAGGATAAGAAATCTCCGTTCGAGACCTTCTATATGGGTGGTGACGGTATGAGTGGTTACTCCAGTACCTATGCTCAGGAAACGATCGGTTTGAGAGGTTATGAGAATGGTAGTATCGCCGGTAATGGTGGTTACAACTCTTATGGATACGCTTATTCTCGTTTGGCTATGGAGTTGAGATATCCGTTCTTGCTGGAGCCTTCCTCTACGATCTACGGATTGGTATTTGTGGAGGCTGGTAACGCTTGGACTGATTTGAAGAATTTTAATCCGTTTAACTTGAAACGCTCCGCCGGTGTCGGTGTCCGTATATTCTTGCCGATGATCGGTTTGATGGGACTCGACTGGGCTTATGGTTTCGACGAGCCGAATTATGGATCTAATGGTAAACGTAGCGGTAGTAACCTGCACTTTATCATCGGACAGGAATTCTAAAATATAGATCGGGTATAGCTTCGTATGTAGAGACGGGGCGTGTTCCGTATGTGGAGACGGGGCACGCCCCGTCTCTACATTTAAATAAATACTTTTAACGAATATTGGTAGGCTGTAAGTAAACCCTCTGTTATATTTGCAGTCATAAAGTAGAACTATAAATAAAGAGAGTATGAAAAAGATTATCACATTGAGCTGTCTGATGTTGCTTTGTTCTTTTGCCGGCATGGCACAGAAGTTCGCTTTAATCGACATGGAATATATATTGAAGAATATTCCGGCTTACGAAATGACCAATGAGCAGTTGAGCCAAGTTTCCAAGAAATGGCAAAATGAGGTGGAAGCGATTCAGCAAGAAGCTCAGAATATGTATAAGAATTATCAGAGCGATCTGGTATTCCTCTCCGCCGAGATGAAAACGAAACGTGAGGAAGAGATCGTGAAGAAAGAGCAAGAGGCGCAAGATCTGAAACGTAAATATTTCGGTCCTGAGGGTGAGTTATATAAGAAACGCGAGAGTTTGATGAAACCGATTCAAGACGAGGTGTATAATGCGGTGAAAGAAATCTCGGAAGACAAGGGATATCAAATTGTTTGGGATCGAGCTTCAGCTATGAGCATTATTTTCGCTTCTCCGAAGATCGATATCAGTAATGAAGTGCTGATTAAGTTAGGATATTCAAAATAAATGCTTACATTTGTGCGCTTTATGCATGAAAAGTGTGAAAGCTTGATTAATAACAAAGTAATTATATAGTAAAAATGAAGAAACTTATTGTTTTATTGTTGATGATTCTCCCGTTGGGAGCTATCGCTCAGGAAGTTAAAATTGCGTTTGTAAAAACTCAAGAGGTGTTTATGGCTATGCCGGAGGTATCTGGTATGGAAAAACAAATGGCAGACTTGAATGAGAAATATAGAGTTGAATTGAAGCAAATGCAAGATGAATACCAAAAGAAATATTCAGACTTCGTAGCGCAGCAAGATTCATTAACAGAAAATATCAAGTTGAGAAGAATGCAAGAGATTCAAGATATCCAAGAACGTATGGATAACTTCGTTCAGGTAGCTCAGCAAGACGTACAAAAGAAACAACAAGAATTATTGCAACCGATCCAACAGAAGTTGCACGAGGCTATCCAGAAGGTAGGCGAGGAGAAGGGATATACGTATATCATCGATCCGGCAGCTTTGCTTTATACGGGTACTAACGCAGTAGACGCAACTCCGTTTGTTCGTACGAAACTCGGTTTGTAATTAGCGAGAAAATTTATTCTATAGAATAAAAGAGGGGGTGTTTTCCGAAAGGATTGCACCCTTTGTACTTTATAAAAGAAGGTTTCTGATATGTTTCCACAAACTCCCGGTCCGATCGGTCTTTTTGATTCAGGTTATGGCGGACTTACGATTTTCGATAAGATTCATCAGTTGATGCCCGGTTATGATTACGTTTATCTGGGCGATAACGCACGTTCTCCTTATGGAACCCGTTCGTTCGAGGTTGTTTATCAATTTACCCGTCAGGCGGTATCGCGCTTGTTTGAGTCGGGTTGCCAATTGGTGATCTTGGCTTGTAATACGGCATCGGCGAAAGCGCTTCGTACGATCCAACAAAAAGACTTGCCTACATGGGATCCCGATCGTCGGGTATTGGGAGTCATCCGTCCTACAGTTGAGTTAGTGGATACAATCAGCCGTACCAAACATATCGGTATCGTAGGTACGAGCGGTACGATTACGTCCAATTCTTATACGATCGAGATTGGCAGGATGTACCCACATATCCAAGTGACAGGCGAGGCTTGCCCCATGTGGGTTCCTTTGGTGGAGAATAATGAGTTTAATTCCCCGGGAGCGGATTATTTCGTGAAAAAGCATATCGACCATCTATTATCCGTAGATCCGCAAATCGATACGCTTATCTTGGGATGTACTCACTATCCCCTTTTGATGGATAAGATCCGTGCTTTTCTTCCTTCCGGCATCACCCTATTCTCGCAAGGCGAGCATGTAGCGGAGAGTTTGCGAGATTATTTAGGGCGTCACCCGGAAATGGATCGTAAACTCACGAAGGGAGGAAGTTGCCGTTTTCTTACCACGGAGTCGGCAGAGAAGTTTTCTGAGGCGGCCTCTATCTTCATGAATACTCCGGTCTCGGTTTCCCAGATCGAGCTATAACGCCCCTAGGCCCTATGAGGGAGATGTATATGAACGCTATTTATACTTCCCTCCTTCCTTATGAATACTTGAAAGATATCGGATGAATTCATTTGTATATCTAGTATAATTCTACAGATCACGCCGTGGTCTGTAGAGTTCACGGCGTGGTTTGTATAGTTCACGTTGTGGTCTGTACAGACCATAACGTGAATTAGAAAATAAAACAAGGAGCGAGAACGTATAGGTATAGAAAGAAATAGGTATAATACCTTATCCTATCTTAAATTCTTGCCGGACGTCTGCCTTCTACGGAAAAGTTAGATGCTTTCTTATTGGATGCTCTTTCCAAAAGGAGCCAAGGCTAAAGCTGCCATCTTAAAATGTTGCATGCCGAAAGGGATGCCGATGATCGTGATACATAGCAAAAGGCCGAATCCTAGATGCGTAAGGCAAATCCAAAAGCCTCCGACGAATATCCAGATAATGTTCATGATAAGTGACAAGCATCCTCCGGAATTGCCCTCGTCTACGACACGGCTGCCAAAAGGCCATAAAGCCAGTATCGCTAATTTTAAGGTCTGGAGGCCAAAAGGTATACCAATGATCGTTATCATTAGTATTAGGCTGGATATCAGATATTCTACACTTGTTATAATCCCTCCGAAGAGTAACCATATTATATTCCCCAAGAATTTCATACGCTAGTTATTTAAATGGTTGATACTATCTTTCTCATATATAACAGATGCTTTACTAACTGTGGCTACATGAAAGCTATCTATTTCCGCCAAGATTTGCCGCTTAACGAAAGCGAAACTATCCCTATAGGCCGGTTTCACCGGTTCAGAAGGGGGAGCTTCCATTTTTAGCGGATCGATAGGCTGCCCGTTTTTGTGGACACGGAAGTCTAGGTGCGGCCCGGTAGAGAGTCCGGTGGAGCCTACATAAGCGATTTCTTGGCCTTGTTGCACATGGCTGCCTACTTGGATTCCTTTGGCGAAGCGGCTTAAGTGCATATAAGTCGTGGTGTATACGGAGTTATGTTTCACTTTCAGGAAATTGCCCCCGCCGTTTTGATATCCCTTGGCGATAACTGTACCAGCTCCGATGCTGCGTACCGGTGTACCGGCCGGTGCCGCGTAATCAACCCCATGATGCGCCCGGTATCGTTTGAGGATCGGGTGGAAACGGGCGTTCGTAAAACGGGATGTGATCCGGAAAAAGTCCAGCGGTGCTTTCAGGAACGCCTTGCGAAGGCTGTTCCCTTCCTCATCGAAGTATTCGAAGATACTGTCTTGGGTGAAAGGAATCGCTACAAACTCTTTGCCTTGATGCGTAAAGATCGCCCCCTCGATAGAGGCGATGCTCAAGGCGGTGGTATCGTCGATGTAAGCCTCATTGTATAGAACCTTGAAGGAGTCTCCATCCTTGATATCGAAGAAATCGATTTGCCAAGCGTACACGTCCGATATCTTGATCGCCAGATACGGATCACCTCCATTGGCCTTGATCACGTTCCATAGGGAAGAGTTTAAGACTCCTTCCGTATATTTTTTCTTGAGGGTGATCGGCTTATTAAATTCATAGGCGTTGATCGTATCTCCGGTCAAGTCGATTACGGCATAATCGGTCAGCGACTTGGCGAAGGCGATATATCGGATCGTCTCTAAGGAATCTACCGTGGAAAATGTGTAATAAGGCATGCCGGCTCGCAGTTTCGTCGGATCGAGGACATGGGTGGATGCCCTGCTGATACTGTCTGCTTTCAAGGCCGTGAAGCCCAGCCCGGAGAAGATGGAGGCGGGATTATCCCCGTTTTTCATCAAATACTCTTTTACGTCCAAGGAATCGATACAGATGCCGTATTGATACAGATGTTGTGAGCTATCCACCCACTGCGTATCCATGTCTGCGTCTTCCGTGGGCTGTTGGGGCTGTTTGCAGGAGAAACAACTCATCAACATGACTAATACGATACATATAGGTAGTTTCTTGTCCATTTGTCTTCGTTTGTTCATCAAAAATTATTCAACCGGATACAAACTTACGGAAAATCTCTGGAAAAGGCTAATAAAAAGGTCGAAAAGTCTTCGTAACGCCTGTTTATAAGGCATTT
>NZ_RAYG01000049.1:0-16159 GCF_003670185.1 Parabacteroides sp. CH2-D42-20
TAAAGTTCCCCCAGAACTACGTGTTTTTAGGTTGCGTTTTCTCAAAAGTGTGTCCATTTGTAAGAACTAAAACAGCTATATTCATTAACCCTGTCATCCTTAACTGACGACAATGAGATCTGTAACAGCCAAGCCACACAATTTTCGTGTGCTTGCCTTGATCTCCAGCAATGAACGTGAAAAAAAAATTGTGTATTTTTGTTCTCCAATAATAAGAATGGTTACAAAAACACGTAGTTCTGGGGGAACTTTATTAAACATATTGCATTATAATGCAGAATAAAAAAAGAGGCCTACTTAGCTAACCGAGTGACAAAAACTGCGATCAGACGATCTAACGAGAACTTGCCAGGTCCTGCTATATACATCAAGATAAAAACGACCAAGTAAACGAACGCCAACTCTTTCAAAGAAAACGGATCATTCCCGTGAATCACGAAGAAAGCCACTCCCATGGTAAAAATCATCGGGATCATTGCCAACCGATAGAGCGCACCGAGAATAAAGCCAATCGAACAAAAAAGCTCCCCAAAAATGGCCAAGCCTAGAGAAACCGAATGTCCAACTCCCAGTGGGTCCGGAAATGCGGCGGACATGCTCTCAAAATTCGTCCACTTCTGTATCCCATGCGAAAGCAATAGACCTCCAAATAACAAACGAAGCGCCAACAACAGTAACGATATAGCTGTACCATCCGGCTTCATTGGAAAAAGAAATTTGTAAAATGCTGACATAATTCCCCTATTTTTTATCTTATCAATTCATCTTTCTGGTAATAAAACAAAAACGAAGCAAGGTTAGTTCAGCAAAAGCTCCGGGAATTGGCAAGCGGCTTATCTTTCGCCTTGCAAAACGTTTGCCACTACTATCATAACACTATTTACCTTACTATAATACAACGACTTGAAATAATACATCTTCAAAAGAGTAACAATTTAACAACATGCTAATTACCTTTGTTTTCCGTGTTCTTTCATTACTTAAATAACTCCATCATAAACGTACATAAAAACTTTCGGTTTTTTCGTAAGTTTGTAGTCGAAAATATATTTCACTGAGTATGAGAAATTAAATTAAGGAGAACGGGAGTAACAGTGAATATATCAAATGAGTAAGTATATTACGAATTATTACATTTAGATTATGCTTTTAGAAAAACTACTTAAAGGATTTAATTATAGCACCAGTACTTTCAATTTGAAGGAATCTAAGTTATTTGACCAATATTTTGAACGAATATTGATTAGTAAAGGTACATTTTTGGTCAAGGAAGGAGAAATAGAGAGGTATAGTTATTTCGTTTTTGATGGAATATTACGTTGTTGGCTATTAAATCATAAAGGAGAAGAACAAATCTTTTGGTTTTGTAAAGAGGGTACGTTCTCAATGTCGAACATATCTTTTACATTACAAACAAAGTCTGCGTTTAATGTGCAAACAATTGTAGATAGCGTTATTTACCGAATAGACAAAAAACAAGAAAATGAACTATACACCGCTATACCTAAGGTAAAAACTGTATTTGAAGATTTGAATGCTATATTGCTGAATAAACTCTTGAAAAGAAATATCGACTTGATTAAATATTCCCCTGAACAGTATTATCTACAGATGATTGAAGAATATGGCATTACACTAAACTATATACCGCTAAAAGATATAGCTTCTTATTTGGGTATCACACCACAAGCACTAAGCAGAATCCGTAAACGTATTTTTTAACTTAGATTCAGTGCTTTAAATGTAAAAGTTCCGAACTTTGTAGCTTTAAATAGTAATTACAATTATGATTAGAAAAATTAAAGTTACAGATCATCCACGTTTGATGGAAATCTGGGAAAGTGCAGTATTAAATACACATGATTTTCTTAAAGAGGAAGATTTTCTATACTATAAGGAACAACTTCCAGTATATTTTCAACATGTCACTCTATTCGGATTTGAACAAGAGGGAATCTTAGTAGGATTTATGGGAATCGCAAAAGGAAATCTTGAAATGTTATTCATTGACAATAATTATCGAGGTATAGGAATAGGAAAAAAATTAATCACTTATGCCATAGATAATTTGCAAGTAACAAAAGTCGATGTGAATGAGCAAAATAATCAAGCTGTCGGTTTTTATAAACATATAGGCTTTAACACATACAAAAGGTCTGATTTGGACGGAGAAGGTAAAGAATATCCTATTTTACACATGCGGTTATAGTTTTCCTTAAAATCACATAAACAAAAAATCCTTGGTAATCATTAGATTTCCAAGGATTTCTTGTGACCCGGGTGGGACTCAAACCCACGACCTTCAGAACCGGAATCTGACGCTCTATTCAACTAAGCTACCGAGCCAAAGACTGCGCAAAAGTACATATAATATCTTAGTTTAGCAAATACAGGAGAGAAATATTTTATTTTTGATATTTTGCATATAAGTATTCTGCTTATTCTGCCATTTTGCAAATAAAAGCGATCACATTCTTGTTATTTTGCCATTAATCATTATCTTTGCCGCACATATTTCACAAACACAAAGTACAACAAGTATATGAGCTATCTTATTAAACCCGCAGGGTATAAAGCCTTACTTAACTTATCCCAGACTGAAATGGGAATCAAGAAGATCAAGGACTTTTTCCAGCAAAACCTCTCATCCGAGCTACGCCTAAGACGCGTAACCGCACCGTTATTCGTACTTAAGGGCATGGGTATCAATGATGATCTTAACGGGACCGAGCGAGCCGTTACTTTTCCAATCAAGGATTTAAACGACTCTAAAGCAGAGATCGTACACTCACTCGCCAAATGGAAACGACTGACACTCGCCGATTATCACATTGAAGAAGGTTACGGTATTTACACCGACATGAACGCCATCCGCTCAGACGAGGAGCTAGGTAATTTACACTCTTTATACGTGGACCAATGGGACTGGGAACGTGTAATGAGCGAAAGCGAACGTAATATCGATTTCCTCAAGGAAATCGTTCGTCGCATATATGCCGCTATGGTCCGTACCGAATATTTAGTTTACGAGATGTTTCCTCTAATCCGCCCGACGCTCCCCCAACAGATTCATTTCATCCATTCCGAGGATTTGTTACAAAAATATCCTACCTTTACACCGAAAGAGCGGGAAGACGCTATCACCAAGGAATACGGGGCCGTATTCATTATTGGTATCGGATGCTCGCTAAGCAATGGAGAGAAGCATGACGGACGTGCTCCGGACTACGATGATTGGTCTACGATCGCCGAGAACGGACAAACTGGATTGAACGGGGATTTATTGGTTTGGGATGATGTACTAAACCGTTCTATGGAACTATCCTCTATGGGTATCCGCGTCAATAAGGAAGCCTTGCTACGCCAGTTGGATATTTGCAAAGCCGGGGAGAAAAAGGAACTATATTTCCACAAACGCCTCTTGAGCGGTGAACTTCCGCAAAGTATCGGCGGTGGTATCGGACAAAGCCGGTTGTGTATGTTCTATCTTCGTAAGGCCCATATCGGAGAGATACAGGCAAGTATCTGGCCGGAGGAGATGCGCAAGGAAGCACGTGCGGCTGGAATGATGCTTATTTAGTTAACAGCCAACTATTATATTATGGATGTAAAGATTGAAGAAAGCTGGAAAAAACGGTTAGCCGACGAGTTTGAAAAAGATTATTTCAAGCAATTGACCGATTTCGTTAAACAAGAATACCGCCAAGGTACTGTTTATCCTCCCGGTCCTTATATGTTCAACGCTTTTGAGCACTGCCCGTTCGATAAAGTGAAGGTCGTTATCCTCGGCCAAGATCCTTATCACGAGCCGGGACAGGCGCACGGACTTTGTTTCTCCGTGCAGGATGGGGTACCTTTCCCCCCTTCCCTCATCAATATATTCAAAGAAATACAAGATGATTTAGGGCATCCGGTTCCAACAACCGGCAATTTGATTCGTTGGGCAGATCAAGGCGTATTACTGCTAAACGCCACTCTCACAGTACGAGCGCATCAAGCCGGTTCCCATCAAAATAGAGGTTGGGAGACCTTTACCGATGCTGTTATTCATCGTCTGGCGGCTGAAAGAAGCCATATCGTTTACATATTATGGGGTTCCTACGCACAAAAGAAAGGTGCTTTCATCGATTCATCCCGTAATCTGGTTCTTAAATCAGCCCATCCGTCCCCACTTTCCGCTTACCGGGGATTCTTCGGAAACAAGCATTTCAGCAAAGCCAATGATTATTTAATCGCAACTGGGCAAACTCCCATCGAATGGTAATTGAGAATTAAAAATTGAGAATTGAGAATTATTGGATTGTGTAACTTTAATTCTCAATTCTCAATTTTCGGTTCTTAATACCACTGCTGTCCATCCCTATAATTACTTCTCTTATCATACTTCAAATCTTTCAATAAAGCAGAGCTTACAGCGATACTGAATGTATAGGATTTATAAGGACCGACCGGAACGAAACTAGCCGTCATTTGCCAACAGTGCAAGTTACGAGTTACGTTACAAGTCATATAAGAAATCTTCTTAGCGTCAAAATCATAAGTAGCGTTAAAGTTAAAACGCCAGTTCTTTGTCGGCTGGATATTTCCGTTAAAGCTCAAAGAGTGAGTCAAGGCGTAATCATACTCCAGTTTAGAACGATTAAAATCACCATACCGCAAGCTCAAACCATAACTAAACGAGAGGCTCCAAGGAATCTTGGAAATTAAATAGCCATCGGCATCTGTCTCACCGGTCTCTTTCTTTTTGCCCAACAGACGGCCACCACTTTCCTTATTCTCGCCCTCTCCTTCTCCATCCGGGTTCAAGCCATCCGGATCTGCATTCGGATCCGTGGAAGCCGATTGATTCCCGGATTTATCCGATGAGCTATCACCTCCTCTAAACAACTTCTTGAACGTATCATTATTAAATGTATAGGAAAAACTGGTGCTAGTCCCTCTCAAACGGCCAATACCCTTGCCTGCTTTCCAACGGGGAATATCGACACGATGCCCATTCTCATCGTACGTATAGGTATCGAACTGACCATTCAAGTTCAACGTATAGCTCTTGGATAATTTCAAACGTAAACCGACACTCAAGTCACTCCACTTAAATGAATCCGCCGCCATATTATAACTCATGCCTAACGACAGCTTATCGATCAGACTAATTTTCTTGAATCCGGTAGAGTCCTTATCCGAACGCACCTTCATCTCGATATTGTTATTTACGTCAAAACTGATATTTCCTTGTTTTCCCGTTCCCGGAACGCCATACATATTATGAGCGAACGGAGAATACGTATATTCACGATCCTCACCATTCGCGTCTTGATATACATAAGTCTCATAAAAACCAAAACGAGAAGAAGCGAAGTCCGGCTGGGCGCTTACCGTAATAGACGGCTCGAAGCGGTGACGGATCATCTCAACCTTATTACCCAAGAATGGCAACGGTTTATAAAAACCATACAAGGTAGTAGACGCAGAGATAGAAGCGTTAAAATCGTAAATACGATAAAAACCATACGTAGTGTCGCGGGCTACCAAAGCCTGTTTCTGCGTATCATATTCCTGTTCGATCTTGCTGGTGTACCAACGTTCCTTATAATTGAAAGAGGGAGAAATATTCAAGTACTTGAGCACGGAGAATGTAGCGCTTACCGGAATCGAGTGCTGCATAGCATTCTGCCAATCTTTGATCAAATTCGATTTGAATAATAAGTTTTCCTTTGTCGTGATACTATTACTGAACGTACCGGAATAACTCATGGAGATCTTCTCGTACCAACGCTCCTTCCCGACCGGATGCTTCCGCTTGAAAGGGAAGATACGGCTCATCGTAACCGTCATGCTAGGCAAGGTTACGGCGATAGAAGAATCACGGGTCGTCTGGTTTATACTCATCGTACCGGAGATCGTGAACGGGTTATTCGGGAAACGTTTCGTTACGTTAATGGATGAACTCTTCGTATTCTGGTTCACGTCGGCATACCCGTTTGCGTTCGGGTATAAACTGTTCTGATTATTACGGTCATACGAAGAGGTCGAGAAGTTTACGCTCGCCGAGAAAGACAGATAAGGATTCGCCTTAGGGTCTTGCGTATGCGTCCAGTTTACCTTGAAGTCCTTAGACAAATTATAGTCGGGTAATCCCTTATCGCCCAATTTCGTCACCAAATAAGAAGCATTAAAACTGCCCGAGAATTTATAGCGTTTCCGATAAGCCGAACGGGCCGACA
This sequence comes from Parabacteroides sp. CH2-D42-20, assembly GCF_003670185.1. Classification (NCBI taxonomy): domain Bacteria; kingdom Pseudomonadati; phylum Bacteroidota; class Bacteroidia; order Bacteroidales; family Tannerellaceae; genus Parabacteroides; species Parabacteroides sp. CH2-D42-20. Next base: position 6,225 of record NZ_RAYG01000049.1, read on the forward strand.
ATCCCCAAGATCCCTTGGTATAAATCTCTCCCAACAAAGCCAAGTCCATATAATCGCTCAAGGCAAAATAATATCCACCGTCACGCAAGAAGAAACCTCTGGTAGACTCGTCTCCGAAAGTCGGCATAATAATACCGGATGAATATGTACTCGAGAACGGGAAGAAACAGAAAGGTAACCCGATCGGATACAACGGCACGTCCTCCAAGACCAGATAGACCGGACCCGTTACGATATTCTTTTTCGGGCGCACCTTCGCTTTCGTCATCTGGATGTAAAAGTGAGGATGCTCATGCTCATCGCAAGTCGTGTACTTACCACCCACCATGTTCAAGATATCCCCTTCCATCTTTTTCGTTCGCCCGGCGGTAACATACCCTTCGCCCTGCTGGGTAATCACGTCCGTGATATATCCTTTCTTGGTACCGAAATTATACCGCATCGTCTTCGACTCATATTGCTGGTCGCCCTCCTTAAACAACGGATAGCCAAACTCCTGCCCGATAGAGTCGAGTCCAAACTTAGCGAACACGATGCTACTATCCATATTCATCTCAATCAATTCGGATTGCAGCTCGATATTCTGGTATTTGACATCGCCTTCCCCGTAAAGATATGCCCAGTTGCCAGCTGTCATCACGATAGAATCGGTCGCTTGATAACTGACCGGAGCATCCAGCCCGGTCTGCTTCTTAGGAATCGAATCTTCCGCTAACGTAGTACTATCCGTAGGAGCCACCAAGAGAGAATCAGCCTGCGCCAAGCTATCGGCAGGAGCGACAATCTCCTGCGCTTGCACGCCCAAACCTCCCAAGAGGAAAACGAATAGAATGATTAGGACTCTATATATCAAAAACATTACTTCGTTCTTTGCAGTGTGTTACAGCGTGCAAATGTATAATAAATAAACGAGCCCTTATGCTTTTATTCCCCTAAAAAGAGTTTACACCAGTGTTCAAACTGCTCAACTGTCTCATTTCCATACTTGGATAAGCTCTGTTTTATCTTATCAGCCGGTTTCTCTTTCGTCAATTTAGTCTTGCTAAAGAATTTATCAGCGAAACAGATCAATTGTTCTTCCAATGACACAGGACGCATATCACGATGTGGAACAGGCAGGTTCCGTTCCTCGATCATGGCAAGCGAAAGCCCCGTCCCCGTATGCCTCTCGCAAACTAAGGCGTGGCGAGGATACCCCTCTTTCCGCATTAAATCGGCTCCCAGATAGCCATGACAGATATAATCGGCCTCCCCATGGCAATCGATATCCGGAGCGTTACACAAAAAGATCCCTATGTCATGCAACATTGCCGCTTCCTCAATAAAAGTCAGATCCAGATTCATCTCCGGATGCAAACGGGCCAATGCTAATGCCTTATCCGCCACGCTACGGCTATGAGTCACCAAAATCCGGTAGGCATCCGAACTTTCCGGATAATATTTCTTTATTATATCAAGAGGTTTCATCCTATTTATTTTTTTGCGAGACAAAAATAAACAATCTCTCTCACATATGGATGAGTTCGCAGAAGATATACTGCATTGGCCAAGTAATATATACTGCGTTAGCGATGTTAGTATGTATTACTTGGCAAAGTCAGTACTACTTCTCATCACTGATACCCCTGAAACCAATTGCCCAGCTTCAAATCTTTTATATCTGCACCTGTTTCCCGTTCGCCTCTCAAATACTCAGAGAAGTAATCGACCATCCGCCAGTAATAATATTCATTATAGTCATCAAAATGATGACGTTTTCCCGGTACGATCAACATATCAAAGCGCTTGCCCGCCTTGATCAACTCGTCCACGACAACAATGGTATTTGCCGGATGCACATTATTATCGATATCGCCATGGATTAATAACAGATGGCCTTTCAAGTTCCTCGCCAATTCCTGATTGGTCGGGATGCGAATATCGAACGAGATATTTCCCATATCATCCGTGATCTCCTTTACTCCATGGTGTTTCTCTCCCCACCACCGGTTATAAATGTTATTGTCATGATTGCCGGCACAAGATACCGCCACCTTAAAGAAATCCGGATAAAGCAGCATAGCCGCTGTAGACATGAAACCGCCACCGGAGTGTCCGTGTATGCCGACCCGGTTGATATCCATGAATTTATAACGAGCGCACAACTGCTCGATAGCCACTTTATGATCCGCCATCGGATAATCACGCAAATTTCCATATCCATAATTATGATACCACTTGGAGCGACTGGGATGCCCTCCCCTGTGTCCCATGCAAACCACGACAAATCCGGCTTGCGCCAAACGATCCGTACGAGGATTCAACGGAATGTAGCGAAAGAAAGTTCCCTCCTGTTGCGGTCCGGGGTATACATAGTTAATGACCGGATATACTTTCGTGGAATCAAAATCAAAAGGCTTATACATGACACCATACAAATCGGTCACCCCATCGGCCGCCTTTACCGAAAAAGGCTCAGGGAATTTATAACCTGCCATGAATAATTGGGAGAAGTCACTCTCCTCCAAGGTCATCAATCGGTTACCTTGGTTATCATACAATGCCGTAGCCGGGATCGTATTGACACGAGAATAGTTATCCACGATATATCGCATGGATTTATCCATAGAGACCAGGTGGAAATAATCGCCCGGAGTAATCAGCTTTAAGCCCGAACCATCCAGATTCACCCGATACAAATGCTCGTAATAAGGAGTCGTATCTCCCTTTTCCCGGGCATTCGCCTTGAAGTAAACGACACGATTCTTACTGTCCACGTCTACGATGGCGTCCACATGCCAAGGCCCTTTGGTGATACGGTTTTTCAAATTTCCTTGCGCATCATATAGATACAGATGCGCCCAACCATCCCGTTCGCTCCAATGGATCAATTCCTTACCATTATCGGTCATCGCTAGCGGGCGGGTTTCCATTGAAGTATTTAGACGTTCCTCAATGATCGCTTTTACCGAATCCTCCCCGATCGTGTACGAACAGATATCCACCCGTTTCATATCCCGGCTGACACGGGTCAAATAGAAGGTCTGGTTATCTCCCAACCAGATCGAGTTCCGAGTGAGTCCCGTACGCTCCTTATCCGGCTTGGAGGCTAGATTGATTGTTTGATCTTTAAAACAATCCACCCGGATTTCTTTCCGCTTCCCGGTATTTTCCAAATCAAAGAGATATAAATGAACGATTGGAGAACCCGCCTCTCCCGGCATCTGATATTTATAGGTCTCAAGTGTAGGACGAGGTTTGGCGATCGAGTTAATCACCCATAAATCTTGCACCGCACGTTGATCCGACAAAGTCGCGGCGAAATAACGACCATCGGGAGACCAGTTCCCCATTACATATTTCCGCTTATGGTCACATAAAGTATCGGTATTCAAGAAGGTCCGGGGCATACCAAAGCCAAAATCTTTTTCGCCATCCGTAGTCAAGGCGATCTCGGATATCGTCTTATCCTCCGGGTCCTTCACGGCCTTCTCATAATCCTCATAACTCATGACATACAGGTTCAAATCTTTCGCAAAGACGACCCGCTTTTTATCCGGCGATATATTCGCCCAACGGATTTTAGCAGGAATCTCGTCTTTCGTAATCCGAGTCAACCGGAAGGACGGATAATCATACGAGAAAAAATAGTTCCCGTTCGTACCCTTTATCGAGAAAGTAAACGTGCGATCATCTTCCTTTAAGCGTAAATCTTCGATAGGAAGTTGTTGTCCGGTAAAAGGCTCTCTCACGATCTCGCTTATCTGTGCCGCCAACTCATCCCGATCGAATAATAATCGTTTATTTCTCGAATCGGGGTCCACCAGATACCAGTTTGTCCCCTCGCTCGTCTTATACTCATACCAGAATTTGTCACTATTATTAAAATAATTGGGGGTAAGGGTATAAGAGAAAAGTAACTGTTCCGCATTCGACGGGGCGAAACGGCGTGCTTGCGTATATTCCGGCAGGACATCTTGCGCATAGGTGAAAGACGCCCACGACAAACTCAAGAAGGCTACCGCATAAAAAAGTGTTTTTACATTCATATTCTAGTATTGTCTGTTATTCGCCTCAAAAGTATAAACTTTCTGTGAAAAACATTTCGTACTTTTGCGGTTAGTATACAGTTATTATATATGTAATGAAACAGATCTTTATATTTCTAGTCATACTTTTTAGCCTGACGCCAACGGTCTATTCACAAAACGCCCCGTTAAAGCTAGGTGCCGAGCGGATGGATGTCGTCACTCGTTTACTGAAGGGTAAGCGGGTAGGATTAGTGGTCAACCAGACTTCCATTTTGGAAAAGCGGCAGATTCATTTATTAGATGCGCTAGTAGCGGAAGGCGTAGACGTTAAGAAGGTGTTCGCTCCGGAACATGGATTCCGGGGAACCGGTGATGCCGGAGAGGAGATAAAAGACAGCCGGGACTTGAAAACAGGCATCCCCATCATCTCTATTTATGGGAAAAACAAGAAACCGTCCGCCGAGCAACTGGGCGACCTCGACGTGATTGTTTTCGATATACAAGATGTAGGTGCCCGTTTCTATACCTATATCAGCACGATGCATTACGTGATGGAAGCCTGCGCCGAAAACAACAAAGAGTTTATCGTGTTGGACCGCCCGAACCCGAATGACTTCGTAGACGGACCGATCCGCCAGAAAGGATTCGAGTCTTTCGTCGGTATCGATCCGCTCCCGATCTTGCACGGCTTGACCGTAGGGGAATTGGCATGGATGATCAATAAGGAAGGCTGGCTGAAAAGTACGCCCGATACCTGCCGGTTAAAGATCGTAAAGATGGAGAATTGGAAACACGGAGATCCCTATTGGTTGCCGGTCAAGCCCTCTCCGAACCTCCCGAATGACCAGTCTATCCGCCTGTATCCGTCGCTTTGCTTTTTTGAGGCTACGAACGTTAGCGTGGGAAGAGGAACCTATTATCCGTTTCAAGTACTAGGTTTCCCGGATCCTAAATACGGGAATTTCACTTTTACCCCGACCTCCTTGCCCGGATTCGATACCAATCCCTTGCAAAAGGATAAAGTATGTTACGGCATCGATCTGCGGGAATATCCGTTCGAAGGAGGATTAACCTTGCGATTCTTCCTCGACTTCTACAATAAAGCGGGAAAGGATCAAGCCTTTTTCTTCTCCCGTCCGAACTGGTTCGATTTATTGGCAGGCACGAAGCAGCTCCGCTACCAGATCGTAAGGGGCTTATCCGAGAAAGAGATCCGGGAAAGTTGGAAACCCGAGCTGGATCAATACAAGGCCATGCGTAAAAAGTATTTACTTTATCCGGACTATCCTACTCAAAATAAAAAATAAGAACGAATGAATTATTGGGAATCGCATACCCAAGTCGCCGTACGTTTCCGCCGATTCGACCGGAAACGTTACGCCGCATTCCGGAGTATGCACAAAGTCATTAACATTGGAGTCGTAACAGCAAGTACGCTACTATTCGCCCTGCCCGACACGGCGCAAGCTCAAAAGACAATCGAGCCTAACCGGACCGGCGAGGAAGCTTCCGTAGAGCTGGAAGAGGTAGAAGTTACCGCCTCCCGTGCGCCTATCGCACGGAATCAAGCGACCAAGATCGTGACAGTCATTCCCGCCCGTGAGATCGCGGCGGCACCTGTCACCAGTATCCAAGATCTTTTAGAATATGCCGCAGGAATAGACGTCCGGCAACGAGGAGAAGGAGGCACCCAAGCCGATATCTCCATCCGGGGAGGGACGTTCGACCAAATAGCGGTTCTCTTAAACGGGGTCAACCTCTCCAACCCACAAACCGGCCATTATAGTTTTGACCTCCCGGTGAATCTCTCGGACATAGAGCGCATCGAAGTGGTATCCGGCCCTTCTTCCCGTATATTCGGGGCCAGCGCTTTCGCCGGAGCGATCAATATCATCACGAAAACAGGAAAAGAGAACAGGATATCGACCGACAATTACGCCGGAATGCATAAGCTATGGAAACTGGAAGCTGCCATCAATCACGCAACCACTCATTTCGGACAGCGCCTTTCCGCAGGGTATGCCTCGTCCGGAGGGTATATAGACAATACAGACTTCAAACAATTAAATCTTTTTTGGCAATCGGAACTTAAAAGCGAGGAGGCCGATTTCCAATTCCAAGCCGGATACAACGACAAAGGTTATGGAGCGAATAGCTTCTACTCCGCTTCCTACCCCAACCAATACGACAAGACTCGCCGCTTTTTCCTCTCCGCCGGAGGAGAAACACATGGCAAAATCAAGTTCACCCCCAAGGTATACTGGACCCGACATTTCGACCGGTACGAGTTGTTCCGTAGCGATCCCGCCGATTGGTATACCGGGCATAATTACCATGAGACGGAAGTATTCGGAGCCAACCTCAACGCCACGACACAGTGGAAACTAGGAAGAACCAGTATGGGCGTGGAATTCCGAAACGAGGGAGTAAGGAGTAACGTATTAGGCAAGCCGATGAAGGAACCGCAGGATGTTCCTTTCGAGAAAGAAGGGCAATATCTAAAAAGCGATAACCGAAGTAATATCAGCTACTTTCTTGAGCATAACGTATTATTACGCCGCTTCACGTTGTCAGTCGGGGTCTTGGCAAACTATAATTCGGCCTTAAACGAAGGGATTCATTTCTATCCGGGAATAGATGCCAGTTACCGTATCGGGGACAATTTCCGTCTGTATGGGAGCTGGAACCGGGCATTGCGTATGCCGACTTTCACCGATCTTTATTATGAGGGTAAGACGAATAAAGGAAATCCTGACCTAAAACCGGAAGAAAGCGAGGCTTTCGAGGTCGGACTGAAATACAACACTTACTTCCTCCGGGCTCATATAGCCGGCTTTTACCGAAAAGGCAAGAACATGATCGATTGGGTGAAAGAGAAACCGGAAGATATCTGGGAAAGCCGAAATCTGACAAAAGTCGATAACCTTGGTTTCGAGACTAACCTGAGTTTATTACCGAGGGAACTGGGCAACGAACGGTTCTTTATCCGGAAAATAGAACTGGGATATGCGTTTATCCATCAAGACAAGGATAGTGAGGGGTATATATCGAATTATGCGTTAGATTATCTGAAGCACAAGTTCACGGCTCAATTAAGCCATTCTATCTGGAAAGGTTTTTCGGCCACTTGGTATGTCCGTTGGCAAGACCGGGCAGGTAGTTATACTAAATACGAGAATCTTAAGCCGGCTTATGAGGAACCTTACGCTCCTTATTGCTTAGTAGATATGAAAGTAAATTGGGAATATCAGCGGTTAAATCTATATGCGGAGTTAAATAATCTGCTCAATTCCACTTATTATGATCTGGGAAATATCCCCCAACCGGGTATTTGGTTTAAGGCAGGATTCCGTTATAGTTTCAAATATTAATACCCAGTTGTAGAGACGGGGCACGCCCCAGTCTCTACAACTGGGTGATTTTATTTTTGCTTTTTGATCACCAACAACTTATCATTATTGGTCCCGAACAAAGCGATTTCCGTAACAGGAGCCGCCTCACCCTGTGCCTCAAAGCGCACCACCTTATTAAGCGCTTCTAGCAACTCCCGCTCGCCGTTCATATCCGGGCAAGCCATTCGGGTAGTCGCTACCTGTGGGAACTTAATGATATTTCTATAAGCATCATTATATTCGATCTTCCCCATCAACCGATTGCAACCGGCATTTCCTGAAAGCCCTTGACGAGCCACGTCGAACACCAAAACCTGATGAGTCTCCTCGGGATTCAACGTCTTACCGTTCATCTCCACGACACCCCATTCACCATCCAGATCCGAGAAAGAAGCTACCACCGCTTTCTTGGATTTACAGCCGGCGAACAAACCGACGCCTACCAAAAGCAGGCAAATATAAAAAAGACCTTTTCGCATTAATTTCTCTCCAATACTAATAATACATTACCATCTTGGTCTACCAGCAACATCTCATTCTCATCTTTTCCGGCCTTCACGGAACGAACCTGATCCATCGATTGAAGCACGCTCGTCTCCAAATCCATATTCGGACAAGCCATCATAGTCGTAGCGCCCGGAGCGATCGTAATAGAAGATACATCTTCCGGATCTAACGTGATCGTCGTATTGAATAAATTACAGCCTGTATTTCCATGTAATTTCTTCTCAGCCATATTGAAGTCCATCTGCGGCAGGCCTTCTTCCAAGACTTTCTCACCTTTCACTTCTACCACATTCCATTTACCTTCCAACTTCTTCACATCTGTCTTGACGTCTGAACAAGAAAACATCATCCCAACGAAAGCGGGAAGCAAAAACGCATAAAACAATACCTTTTTCATCTTCATCATAATCTTTTATAAAATATCTATTGTAATTAGTAAGACGCAAATAGAAGGCGAAATGTTCCCAAGAGCACCCTGTTTTAGCTTATATTAACAGGATTCTTGATTAACATCCTCTTTTTCCACTTCTGCGTTCGCCACCGCAAACAGAGTACCGCTCCCCTGGAACACTCGTCCAAAGCAAAAGCGAACCACATCCCCGCTAAGCCTAATCCGAACACGATACCGAACATATACCCGCAGAACACGGCAAAGAACCACATACAGAATAACTCGATAATTACCGGGACCACGACGTCGCCTACCGAACGCAAGCAGAATAAGAACAGCAGTACCGTGGCCCGCCCTTGCTCCAAGAGTACATCTACCAGCAAGGCTCCCATCGCGATCGTTATGATTGCTTGATTCTCAGTAAATATCCCCAATAAAGGACGTCCCAGCAGATAAACCCCGGTACTAGCGACCAGCGTAATCAGCAACGACCTCCTCCAAGCATACCAACTCAATAAATAAGCGGCTTGCTTCTTCCTCGCGCCCACCAAATTGCCGGTACAAATAGAAGTAGCTTGCGCGATCGACAAAGAAAAGATATAGCCGATTATCACGATATTCATCACATAAACACGAGCTGTCAAGTACTCATTACCCAGCATATTGATAAAGTAGACAATCGTCACCTGCGAGGCATCATACGAGATTTGTTCCGCTGCCGAAGGCAAACCGATCTTCAACACATCTTTCAACTTCTGAAACGGGAACGGACGGAAATAAGCCAAAGGGATACGAGGCACCAACCGCTTGAACAGCATGATAAACAAAAGTGTCATCGCCACTCCCCGGCAAACAGAGGTAGAGATAGCCGCTCCTTGTACACCGAGGGCAGGGAAACCAAAATGGCCAAATATCAACGCATAATTTCCAAACACATTCAATACATTGATCAACAAGGTCACCTGCATCGCGTAATTCGGCTTGTTCGCCGCACGGAGCACCGCCGATATCGTGAAACTAACCGCTTGGAAGAAGCCGAACCCTCCGACAATGTGCATATAAGTCTCAGCGTCCGGCATCAGATCCGGACGGATATCCATCAGGACCAACATCTCCCTACCGAACAAGAAAAGCATCAAGCTGATCAAGCAACCTACGCCGGCGTTAAACAACAAGGAGGTTCCTAACACCTGAATAAAACTCTTATTATCTTTCGCCCCAAAATAGAGGGCGCACATGACAGACGTTCCGGTCGTGGTAATATTGAACAGCAGAAATACCATGTTCAGCAATTGATTAACCACACCTACCGCTGCCACCGCATTATCGGAATGATGGCTCAACATAAGCGTATCCACCACGCCTAAAGTCAACATCAGCAAGGTTTCCAGAAAGATAGGCCCTGTTAATTTAAATAATTTGCCTCTCAGCCCTCTCGGGGCACGGAATAGTCTATACATGTCCATTGATCTGCTTTCTACCTAAACACCTTTTTTACGAGTCCGCGAAGGTACAAAGCTTTACGCTAAATAGGTTTCGCTATTTCTATTATTTTTATTAATTCTGGAAGACTTTTATAACCTCTTTATTTATAAGTGGTTTGAATGGAAGGATAAAATAGAGGTAACGAATTGG
>NZ_RAYG01000050.1:0-15880 GCF_003670185.1 Parabacteroides sp. CH2-D42-20
CACCGTAACGACTTTGATATTAAGTCGTTTAGCGTCATTTCTCCCGTTTTTCGAGGTTATTCCAGAGATTTATAGTAAATTTGCCATTCAGTTACAATTTATCAACCTAAATTCTTTATTTACATGGAATCTGTAATGAAAAAAACAGCCGCCACAAGCTTGTTAGCCTCTTGTGCGGTATCGCTGGCCTTGTTTTCCTCTTGTGCCAGTCAAGAACAAAACACACTTACTCCCGAGGAAATCGCCGACGGATGGGTTCTGCTTTTTGATGGAAAGACATTGGATGGTTGGAAAGATTACAACGGGACTACATTGACACAGCCTTGGCATGTAGTGGATGGTTGTATACAAGCCAAAGGAGATGGCAGCGACGCTAGTGGCTACATCGTAACCGATAAAGAGTATGAGAACTTCGAGCTTTCTTGGGACTGGAAATTGTCCAAGGGTGGCAATAGCGGTATGTTGTACCATGTGGTAGAGCGTCCCCAATTCGCTGTTCCTTACGTAACGGGGCCGGAGTATCAATTGATCGACGAGCCGAACTTCCCGGACCCATTGGAAGAGTGGCAGAAATTAGGTGTGGATTACGCGATGCATTTGCCGGATAAATCCAAGATGAAGGTGAATCCGCAAGGCGAATGGAACAACTCCAAGATCGTATTCGATAATGGACATGTGGAACATTGGTTGAACGGACAAAAGATCCTAGAGTTCGAGGCATGGACAGACGATTGGCACGCTAAGAAAAATAGCGGCAAATGGGCCAACGCACCGGAATACGGATTGGCGAAAAAAGGTGTGCTTTGCTTGCAAGATCATGGTTATCCCGCATCTTTCCGTAACTTGAAGATCAAGGAACTTCCTCGTAAGGCCGGTAAGGAAGTGAACTTGTTCAACGGCGTGGATTTGACGGGATGGGAACCATACGGTACGGAGAAATGGTACGTAAAAGACGGTTTATTGGTTTGCGAAAGTGGTCCCGATAAGCAATACGGTTATCTCGCTACCCGTGATTATTATGATGATTTTGATCTGACCGTAGAGTTTAAGCAAGAGGCTGACGGAAACTCCGGTGTATTCATCCGCTCTTTCGTTGAGGAAGGCGTGAAAGTAAACGGCTGGCAGGTAGAAGTAGCTCCGAAGGGTCACGATACAGGTGGTATCTATGAGTCGTACGGACGTGGCTGGTTGGTTCAGATTCCGGATGAGAAAGAGAATATCTTGAAAGAAGGCGATTGGAACACGATGCGTATCAAAGTACAAGGCGATAACGTACAGACTTGGCTGAACGGACAGGAAATGGTAAACTTGAATGATGAGAAGATCGGAGCGGGTAAAGGCCGCATCGCCCTTCAGATTCACGACGGTGGAGGCATCAAGGTTCTTTGGCGAAATTTAAAACTTACGACATTATAATAGAACGAAGCTAGATTATAAACCAAATAAGGTGTTTCAAAAGAAGTCTTTTTGAAGCACCTTATTTTTATCATTGATAACACCCTCTTTTATCACTGGATTTTATGAATAAACTTATCTTTACAGCTATCCTTTCGGGATTTGCCGGCCTCTACGCCATGGGCCAGAACGAGATCCGGCTTATGGACATGGACCTAAATAAATCCTACCAAACTTACGGTGGCGCCGTCAAAGGGAAATCAGTTACCAACGAGCCCGCCTCTATACAAGGAAAAACGTATGATGACGTGATCGGGGTACAAGCCAAAAGTCATATCAAGATCGATTTACACAAGAATGCGTCACGCTTTCAAGCGCAGGTCGGGATCGCCGACTCACATATCGATTATACGGATAAAAGCCTCACGGTTATCCCTTTTGTTGACGGAACGAAAATGTATTTCGATACCCGAAAAAACGCCAAGACATTTGTTGGTCTAGAAGGTAAAGACGGAAAAATACATCCGGGCTCGGCCTTATTTATCTTGAAAGGAGATGACAAGGAGCTTTATAACAGCGGTATCGTCAAACTTGGCGATGCCCCGAAAACAATCGATATCCCCCTAAATGGCATAAAGATATTGGATCTTATTGTAGAGCCTACCGACGATGGACCTAGCGGAGATCATGCCTTATGGATCACGCCCCAAATAGAGTATATGGAGATCATCCCCTCGATCGTCTCCACGAGCTATCAAGGGAAAGGGCCGGAAGTATCATCCGGTACGGAGAAGAAATTACTTGATAAAATCAAGCAATTACCCCAACAAGGGCTTCCTTTGGAAAACACCTCTTTCGACTGGCTTTTACAACCCTCACGATCAAAAGCCGGCATATATGCGACTCCAGATGGCAAAAGCATCTTATTGTCAAACGGAATGGTAGCACGTATGTTCCGTGTCTTGCCCAATCTTTCCACTCTCGATATCTTTAACCGGATGACCGGAGAAAGTATGCTTCGTGCCGTAAGTAGCGAAGGTTGTTTGACGATTGACGGGAAACGTTGGGAACTTGGCGGGCTGGCCGGCCAGCCCGAGCGCGGATACTTCCAAATGGAATGGGTCGACCAGATGACTACTCGCCCCGGTTCTTTTCTCATTAAGGATTTCCGCATAGAAGAGCTACAGGAAGATATCAAATGGGCCAGAAGCCGCTGGGCACTAAATAAGAACGTACCCACAGGGAAAAGACTGACTTTCGTATTGAAAGGAGAGAAAGAAACAGAAGGTGTCACCGTAGAACTCCATTACGACTTATACGATCACATCCCGGTTATCCGGAAAAGTATGGAGGTTACCAACAATACCCCGCAGTCCATAGATATCGATACCTTTCAATTGGAATATCTGGCATTCGCCGAACCGGAGTCGCCCGGCGGTGGAGATCCCTCTAAATTCAGGCTCCCGAACATACATGTAGAAAGCGATTATGCTTGTGGCGGAGAGTTTACCGAGCGGGAAACCGATATCACGGAGAAATGGGTGGCCGATCCGGAATATACCTCCCAACGCAATTATCCTTTGCTAACGCCTTGTATATTAGATGTATCCCCCAAGCTAGGTCCTGATTATACCCTAGCGGCGGGCCAGAAATTCAAATCCTTTAGCGTATACGAGATGCCGTTCGACAGCGATGATCGGGAACGGAAGGGTTTGTTTAAACGACGCTTACATTATACGGTAGCTCCATGGGCTACGGAGAATCCGATCTTCATGCACCTTACCTCTTCCGATCCGGATGTTATTCGTACCGCTATCGATCAATGCGCTACCGTTGGATACGAGATGGTTATCATCAGCTTTGGGTCCGGATTGAACGCCGAGGATATCTCAGAAGAAAATATCGCCAAATATAAATCTTTGGTGGATTACGCCCGCAACAAAGGTGTAGAGTTAGGGTGTTACTCCCTCTTATCAAGCCGTTGGATCAGCGACGAGGTAGATGTTATCAATCCCAAGACAGGTAAACGAGGGGGGATGCGTTTCGGTAGCGCTCCCTGCCTTTGCAGCGATTGGGGATATGAGTATTTCCATCATATACGAACCTTCTTCGAGCGTACGGGCATGCGTTGCTTCGAGCACGACGGCTCCTATCCCGGCGACGTATGCGCATCTACCCACCATACCTATCATAAAGGGCTGGAAGATTCCCAATGGAATCAGTTCCATAAGATAACCGATCTCTATCGTTGGATGTGCGAGAATGGCATTTATATCAATGTTCCCGATTTCTATTTCTTGAACGGGTCTACCAAGACAGGCATTGGTTACCGTGAAGCCAACTGGTCGCTTCCCCGGGATCGGCAGATCATCCATGCCCGCCAATTGAATTATGATGGTACATGGGATCGGATGGCTTCGGCATGCTGGAGCTTTGTTCCTCTCGTGGAGTATCAAGGAGGAGGAGAGGCCGCTACCTTGGAGCCCCTCCACGAACACTTGTTCGAATACAAAACACATATGATGCAAAATTACGGAGCTGGTGTCCAAGCTTGCTATCGAGGGCCACGTCTGTATGATACCCCGGAGACCCAAGCAGCCGTAACCGAGGTCATTCAATGGTATAAGAAATACCGCGATATACTCAACAGCGATATGATCCATTTACGCCGACCGGACGCACGAGACTGGGACGGGTTCATACACGTCAATCCCCACAAGAAGGAGAAAGGTCTAGCCATGTTCTTCAATCCGACCCATCAAGAGATCACCCGTACGATCCATATCCCACTCTATTATACCGGCCTGACACAAACAGCCCGCATCCGGGAAAAAGAGCAAAAGCCTGTCACCTACAAACTGAACCGGGACTATACGGTGGAGCTTACGGTTAAAATCCCTGCCAACGGATATACTTGGTATGTGGTTGAAGCAGCCGATTAGAACTAAAATGGCCGGGATAATCGCTACCCCGGCCATTTTATCTATCTATAGACTTCTTTATCTACGTCCGTTACCTAGATGTTTTCTGCCATGTTTATTCCCTTTAGGCTGCTGTTTCTCCAGATATTGTTTGTATTGTTCCTCCGTCAATATCTTTTTCATCTGGGCGTTCTTATCCTCACGCATGGCCAACATCTTTTCCCGTTGCTTCTCACGCTCAGCCTTCATCGCCTCACGTTCTTTCTGAGCCTTTTCCATATACTCTTTTTGAAGTTTACGGAACTCCACCGCTTGTTTCTCATCTAACTTCAAGTCGGCGATCATCTTCTCGCAACGTGCGGACGGATCCATCTTACGCTTGTCCATACGCCTGTTCTCACGAGCGAACACAGAAGTAGAACTCAACAATACAACCAAACACAATCCTATTACCTTTTTCATAAACTACTACTTATTACTTTTATTATAAATTACCTGTTTATGAAGCGCTTCGAAAGAATAGACATCGATAAAAAGGAAAGGTTTAATCGGAAATAACATTTAACATTTTACCACAGGCCATTTACCATCTCGGAATCTCCAAATCATCCTTACTGGGCAATGCCGGGAATTTAGCATGTGGTTCCGCCTGATACCAGAAAGTAGTCGATGAGATATCCGACTTTTGATTATTATACCTACCGTCGTGCCGCCAACCCAAATCTTGAATCGTAACCTTCAGATCCTTTTCAAAACGAACCGGGTCCAAGATATGCCAGCGATACAAGCCGAACGCCGTAACAGCCCGATATAGGCCATCCGGACGGATCACTTGGTGCATTCCCGCATAAGGAGTGGTGAATTCTTGGTATTGATGTGTTTTCTGATTCTCGAAGTTATACGAACCGCAGAAATAATCCTCCGTACCTGTTCCACAGATTGTCGGGTATTCCTTGTCGCCATCCATATAGAACTTGATCTCTCCTTCACCCCACCAACAGTTATCATTGACACGCCAAGCTAAATAAGTTCCGACATATTGTCCCTTTCCCTTGATTCCATCCACCAACGTATGGATAGAGCCTTGTGTCGGGTTGGAACGACGGAACTGCGCATGGAAATATCCCTCATCCTCCGGCACTTCCGTCAAGGTATAATTAATCTGGTAATACAAACGCATCTCTTCCGCATTATTAATATTCTCCAACGTTATACGTGCTTTCTTACGGAACGGCATCTTCCAGTAGCAATTGAAAGCGCTCCCGGGATTTACACAGACCGCCAACGAGGAAAGTTGGGCATACTCATTAAAAGCACTGGCGAAGAAATCCCCGACCGGACATTCAACCGAAGGCTCTTTCTCGTCGTCCCAATACATACGGAGTATCGAGAATCGCCAGTTGCCAGTGGGAGTCATCCATATCTGCTGGATAGCCCCCGGGCCATCAATCTCCGCGATAGTAACTGTCTCCCCCGGTTTCACGATAATAAAAGGATTTACTTTCCAGCCTTTCCCCAAATCTTTCGCTGGGCCAGCTGCATTCGCCTTATTCCGGACATCCTTATCTCTCACGGGATCAGCCATCGCTCCTTTCCCTTTCTCCCCCGTAAAATTCTCCGGACTGATCGAACGACTCTGCGCATTCGACAAACGAGAAAGGTTTCCCATATTCATATCCAACCCGTTAAAAGGATACTGCTGGGCATTCGCCCAAAAACTTAACAGCAAAAAGGCTAACAGTAAAACATTGATCTTCTTCATAATGACTTTTATTATTTAAAATTTATACATCGTCTACCTATCATCCGCCTCCAAAATTAAGATCCAATCATTTCCCCTCTCTCCCGCTTCTCCGGGCGCATTGAATGTACGAATTCCCTTATTCTCGACCGCTCCGATCAAAGTTCTCGCCCCATTCCTCGGATTGAACCAATAAGCTTTCCCAAAAGATCGCAATTTACTCATTTGTATTCTTACATCCTGCCCTTGACTCAAATAAACTAAAATAAAAGTCTTATCTTTTGCTAAAACTGGAGTGATATAACTTGCGTCATTGTAATTAATTCCAAACAAAACGGATAGATCCGGACGGAAACGATCTAACGGATACATCGTAAACAAAGACTTTACATAGCGCATACATTCGGCTCCCGGCCTATCCAACGCACCATCCCAAAACGTGAGGCATGGTACATGATATTTACCTCCGGGCTTATACATTTGCCAAATAGCGTTATTCCCATATGTATATCCGGCAGCTCCAGACAAATAAGTCCAATAAGCCTGCATACGAATATCATAGTCATCGTAAATTCCATCCGTAAAATAAGTCGTATCCTTAATCAACCCGTTATCACCTATTATGTCCTCCTTTTTCTTCCCGAATTTAGCATAATCAAAATATTCCCAGAAACGAACCGGTATGTCCTCGTATGAAGGTTCCGCATTTACAAACGGTTTAATCGGACTCAATTGAGCATACATACCCGAAAAACGATATACCGGATCCATCCGGCGGTAATGTCCGCTTTGGAGAATATTGAATGATAGCCAAGACTCATTGTGGAACCAATAATGCGAGGAAATCTCTCCTGTCGGATGATAGGACATTAGTTGTGTTCCTCCATTTCCTTCTTGAATTCCTTTCGCCATAGACTGCCAGATTTCAAACTCCTTATCCGTAACTACATTTCTATCGCCACCAAGAATCCATATTACAGCTTCGTTTTTATACCGGGTTCCCAGTATTTTCCCGTACGTATACGCATTATCAGGGTTAAACAAAGCCGGATTTCCGTCTTTCTCTACCACATTACTCGCCCAAGTAGGTAAAAGCCCAATATACAGTCCTCGTTTTCCAGCCTCTCGAATCACGAAATCCACTAACTCAAAGTATCCTTCCGTGATTTGGGTAGGGTTCTTATCAACCAAGGGCAAATATCCGTACACATTCGGTTTATCCAAACCATCCAGTTCAGATAAGATAACAGCCTGTATTACCGTAAAGCCCTTTTCTTGCCGGTTATCCAGATAGTGAACGATCTCCTCCTTATCCAATACATGAAATAACTCCCAAGCCGTATCCCCCAGCCATAAAAAGGCACCGCCCTCTTTCTTATAAATAATAGGATCGTTCGGACGGACGATCAAATCTTGAGCCAAACAACCCAATACACAAAAAGCTAGACAAAACAAAAGATATTTTCGCATACTAATTCTTTTTAAGATTAAAAACTTACATTATAAATCTCCACGGACCCCACATTATCGAAGCAAGAGGCTGGGCTAACTTTCCCACTCTCACAAACTAATCGAACATTCCGTAAAATCACTCGATCTAAATTATGAAGGTAAAGCCCCCAGCAAGGGAGCGCACGATAATCTGTCAATGGCTTCGAGGGAGTACGTCCTACTATTTCTTGATCTTTATTCCCAATATACGATAAGGAAACATCCGAAAGCCGGACATCTTTCAAACTACTATCTCCCCAACTCTCTACCGAGGCGGCCGCTTTCATTAAACGTGTACCTCTTATATGCTCCAAACAGATCCGCTCTCCCCGGTTCCCCTCATTCAATGTGACTAGAAACGGATTATCCAATTGATCAAAAGAACAGCTAGATATCAATATATCCTTTACTTCCCCAAACGCAGGAAACCATGCGCCCGGTTGGAGCAATATACCAGAAAGCATATTCCTACGTTTTTGCTCACCGGAAGTCCGATGTGGATATTTTCCCGGACCTCTAAATTCACAATCAACGATCTTTAAACCAGTAGCCGGCATTATCAACCTTATCCCATTGCACGATGAGTTCATATAGCAATTCTCTATTACCATATTCTTCCATAGCCCACCCGCAACAGCATCATCACCCGTATAAAAACGGCAATTTCGGATACGGATATCTTTTCCGCCACGAATATGAATCCCATCCCATCCTTCCTCCACTAAAAGATTATCGAAAGAAGCCCTTTCAATATCATAACTCATAAAAGCATAGTTCGACGCTCTTCGTAGTTTAACTCCCGATATCTTAATCCCTTTCGATCTCGACAAAAAGAGAATATGAGGGCCTCTCATCCCTTCTTCACCTTTTTTATCTTGAATATGGGCACCATCGATTACCCCCTCTCCTGTAATTGACACATCTTCAACTTGATCTCCTAAAAGCAATGCTTTGTTCCAATTCCGGGGTTTTACTTTATAATAAGTCTCATCTTGATTAAGATCGGATATAGAACGGTACTTTTCCAGATTATTTATGCCTTTCACTACGGCATTACTTTCTAAGAATAAGTTTACTTTACTTTTCAGCAGAATACTTCCTGTCAAAAACGTTCCCTCCGGAATGATAACCGTTCCTCCCCCTCTCAAGGTACAAGCTTCTATTGTCCTGTTGATGAACTGGGTATTGTCTGTTATTCCATCTCCTTTAGCTCCAAAATCCACGATATTATAGGTGCTATCATCATTTGAGGCCCAACCTACCCGCATAAAGAGCATAAACAATACAAAGAGACACCCCCGAAAGACTCTTACTTTCGACACATCTATCATCTTCATTATTCAATAAGATTTAATATGATCATAAAGGAATAAAAAAGAATAGGATTAGCGATCCCAAGAGAACCATCCTATTCCTTTTCTTTGATGAACTTTTCAACAAGTTATATCTACTCGTTCTCGTAACCTATGCTTTGTGTCATATTCGGATTATTCTCCATTTCAACCTTGGGTATCGGGAAATACAAATCTTTCGCATCATAATGCGGATTACCAACACGTGTCTTTCCATACCAACGGCTAATCTCCTCATCCAAGACCTTCCAGCGGCAAACATCTTGCCAATGTTGTACGCCCTCACCGCAGAACTCCATGAAACGTTCCTCCCGAATCGCATCTCTCAAAGCTTCTCCACTAGCCGTTATATCATGGGAACTATCTCCATTATAAGCTCTTCTTCTTACCAGATTCATATAGTTCCGGGCATTTACCTCATCTCCCGTAGCCTGACAAGCTTCCGCATACATCAAATATACATCCGCCAAACGCATCAAATACATATTAATACCAACCCCTAAATTCAACTCATTCACCGTACTTTTCAACGGATTGTATTTTCGCATGCTCCAACCTTGAATGTCAGCCTCCGTATCCTTATATTTCAGAACCTGCGTCTGCTGTCCATTCATAATAACAGGAGTTCCCGGACGCAAAGCGGCGATATCCAAACGAGGATCTCCATTAAAACGTTTAATATTCGCATCATGAAAGAAAATATTACCCCAACCGGCCGCCTCGACATCTCCACTTGCGTTCTGGAAACATAAGGCAGCGATCAATCCATATTGAGAACCTTCTCCATACCAAAAATATCCGGAAGTATCCCCATTACGGAAATTAATCTCTAAGATCGATTCTCTATTAAATTTCTCCTGATCCTCATTAAACATCTTCGCATATTCATTGAAAGGGAGCAATTCTTTTCCGGAAGAATCAATAACCTCTTTCAACGCTTTCTTTGCCGCATCATAATTACCCATATACAAATTCGCTTGCCCGATGTAACTAGTAACGGCAACAGAGGTTGGACGTGGATAGTCCGCCCTCTCTTCCCATACAGCAGGTAGCAAAAGTTTGGCTGCCTCATAATCTTTCAAGATCTGATCGTAAACCTCGGCCACCGTGCTACGTTCTATATTTAGCATATCCGGAGTCGATGCTACCTGTAAACGAACAGGTACACCTTTTCTATCGCCCTCCCCGTTACAAGGATATCCCTCTCCAAAAAACGCTACTAACTGTTGGTGTGCCCAACCTCTCCAAAACAAAGCTTCTCCCTTCATCTGCGAAAGCCTTACTAAATCCGCATCTGTAAACTTCTCCTTGTCGATTCTTTCCAATTGCTCCAATACGGTATTCGCACAAGAAATCATTTTATAATAACCAATCCATAACGTCCCAATGTAAGCATTATCAGAAGTCACTTGATTGGTCGCCAACTGGTTCCAGTTGGCGTCACCAGTCCAAGCCATATCTACCGTATGATCCACACAGAATGTCCCTTTCGCCATAACCCTCTTTCCATACAAAGGCACAGCGACCATATTCGCATAAACTGATGTTACGATAGTCTCCATATCCGCCATAGATTTAGGGTAGACACTTGGAGATAACGCACTGGGATTTGATAAATCCAGAAAACTATCCGAACAACTATTAAAAGTTAACGCAGCAGCTAATAATATAACTAATTTCTTCATCTTCCTATTAATTTAGAGGGTTAAACTTAAACCGCCCATAATGGTGCGGGTGGATGGAGCCCGTTTCACAGAATACATATTTC
This sequence comes from Parabacteroides sp. CH2-D42-20, assembly GCF_003670185.1. Taxonomy (NCBI): domain Bacteria; kingdom Pseudomonadati; phylum Bacteroidota; class Bacteroidia; order Bacteroidales; family Tannerellaceae; genus Parabacteroides; species Parabacteroides sp. CH2-D42-20. Next base: position 10,669 of record NZ_RAYG01000050.1, read on the forward strand.
GTTCCAAATATCCACCACCCAATTCAGGATCTCCTTGGAACTTTGTGATAATAAATAAATTATCGCAGTTAATATAAAACTTCAAACCTTCAATCTTCAAATGAGAAAGTATTGATTTCGGTAAATTATAGCCGAAATGTAAATTCTTCAACTTAAAGAAAGAACCATCCTCCACAAAATAAGAGGAGACATTCTTGAAGTTTCCATTCGGGTCCTCTTTCGTTACTCGAGGATGTGAAGTAGCCCGGTTCGTCGGACTCCACGCCTCATATACCTTATAAGTCGTATTATAGTCACCATAGAAACTTCTTTCATAAAGCTTAGCGCTATTAAAGACATCAACACCTGCGTTTCCTAACCAGCCCATATTTAAATCAAAGCCTTTCCATGACAAATTTATATTCAATCCATACATCAAATCCGGCCAAGGATTACCGATATATGTCTTATCCTCATTCGTCACCTTTCCGTCTCCATTTAAATCCTTATATTTCAAATCACCCGGAGCCGTACCTGCTTGTTGGTACAATCCATCCGGAGATTGAGCGTTTAAGGCATCGATTTCCGCTTGGTCTTGAATAATGCCATCCACTACATATCCATACATCTGTCCCATCGGTTGCCCATTTTCCGTACGATAAATAGAACTATTCAAAGCCGCATCGCTTCCAGCCCAAATGATCGGATTCACTTGGTCACTTAACTTTACCACTTTGTTCTTGTTGGTAGACAACGTAAAAGCCACGTCATACCTGAAATCTTTATAGGAATCCCTCCATTGAACCATCCATTCGAAACCTCTATTGCTTATCTTTCCGATATTAGCCCGATAAGAAGAGGTCTCGCTAAATGGTTCCGAAGAAGGCCCGGCAGAAGGTGGCACACCTACTGAATACAGCATATCGGAAGTTTTCTTATCATAATACTCGATTGTTGTATTCAAGCGATTATCCAGAAAACTTGCGTCAACACCTATATTCCATTGGGCCACGTCTTCCCATTTAATCGTAGCATTCGCAACATTTGAATACCAGAATCCTCTCTGCGTATTTTGCCCATCATATGAATAATATAGATAATTATTCGTAAAAGAAGGTTCATACAAGAATTGAGGAATTGTATTGTTACCAATTTTACCATAACTTCCTCTCAATTTCAATTGAGACATCCATGTTATATTATCCTTTACGAAGCTCTCTTTTCCCACATTCCAACCAACAGAAGCCGAAGGAAACACACCAAACCGGTTCTCTGGGCCAAAGTTATCATAACCATCCCGACGAATACTAGCCTCTAGCAAATACCTGTCATCATAAGCATAGTTTACACGAGCGAACTGGGATAAACTACGACCTTCCGTTTTCGTTCCGGATACATCTTTATCTCCCGTACCTAAACTAATATCATCCGAAGGCTGAACCAAGAAGCCGTTTTTCCAACCACCTGCCGAAGAAGCCGTCGCCCGATAAGCCTCGTAGCCAACCATACCTTTTACATAGTGTTTCTCCCCAAAAGTATGATCATAAGTCAATGTATATAACATACGTAAATCATAACCGGAGCCATAATCTTTCGAGTAATAATCCTGTTGAGATAAAGATCCCAAATTCCATGACTCTAAGAACAAATTATTCGCATGGGAGTCAAAATTGGCAGAGAAATTCGCTTGGAATTTTAAATCATTGATAATCTCCCAATCCAAAATCGCATTTGCCCGGGCCCAAAACCTACGTTCATTCGCATGATGCGACATTAGTGTAGCCACATGATTAGGTCCCTCGTAGTAACCACCTGCCGGATGTTTCCCCCAACCTCCACCAGCTTCGTTGGTATTATCATAAGGCACCATCGTAGGAACTTGGCGGTAATAAACATAATCATTATTCGTCTGCCCATACAAATGGGGATCCGTATTATTAAAACCAACAGTCAGGATCTCGGAAAATTTCACACGTTTACTTATATTTGTCTGGCTAGCCACACGAAAATTACCCGCATCCTCAAATGAATAACGTTCGATAAACTGATTCTTGTAGAACTCCGCAGACATATTAAATGTAGTTTTCTCATTACCACCTGTCATCTGTAAAAAATAGTTTTGCCTAAAAGCATTACGCCAAACCAGATCTTCCCAGTCTGTATCTGGTAGCGAAGCGGGATTATCCCAGCCGGAATTGGGATTATTAGGGAAGCCTGCCGCCAGTTTCCGGTCAATAAAGTCTGCGGTATGCAGCATATCCGGCAAATCGATCGGAGTCTCTATTCCAAAGTTTACTCTCGCATTAATAGAAAGTTTCCCTATCTTTCCTTTTTTAGTGGTAACAAGGATCACACCACCTGCTCCCCGAGCACCATAAATAGCAGTAGAAGCCGCATCCTTCAAGATCTCGATAGATTCTATATCATTAAAATTAGGAGCGCTACCCGGCACTCCATCCACGATCCACAACGGATCCGCACCATTGATAGAAGCCGCTCCACGAATGATAATATTCCCATTGGAAACATTGACACCAGCCACACGTCCTTGAATAACATGCGACACATCCATATTTAAATCATTAAAATCATCCGTCTTAATAGAAGCCACAGATCCCGTTACATTCGACTTCTTCTGCACGCCATAACCAACAACGACTACCTCATCCAGTTTTTGAGTATCTTCCTTCAAGTTTATCATTAAACTTGATTTTCCGTTCACAGCTACATCTTGAGTATTAAACCCAATATACGAGACCTGTAAAATACCGCTATCATTTATATTTAATGAGAAATTTCCCGAAATATCCGTTACCGTTCCATTCGTAGTCCCTTTCTCAACAACATTCGCTCCGATAATCGGTTCACCGTTACTATCCACGACAGTACCAGATACCAGCTTTACATTACCAGCAGTCTTTAAAGTTACGACAATTGAATGCCCTGTCATCGTATATTGCAAGTCTCTTTGATGCAGTACATCATCTAACAAACGCCGAATCGGCTGATTCGTCACGTTTAAAGTTACCTCTTTCTTTCCTTCCACTATAGCATCCCGATAAGAGAATATATATGTGGTTTGCTTCTCTACAGCCTCAAAAAATTGCTTTAATGTAGCATTCTTCATGGAAAGAGTGACACTTCCTGTCTGAGCTAATACCAAAATAGGATTAAAAAACAGAAATAGAGCCAAAAAAATTATATAGCTACATTGATTTTTTCTACTTTTGAACATATATTATTTTTTAAAATTGATACAATCCGTTTTATGGCTTGATCGCCATTCTCGTAAATGGAGTATTAATTGGGGAACCGGAAAATCTCGACCATTTTTCGGTTCCGTTTTTATTATGAAGAATCTTGTCGCATAAGAACTGATTTAAGGTTATACATTTTATTTTCACTCGCTCAAGGATGTATAAAGATATCATCTCCTCGTATATCATATGTAAAGTCATAATGCCTCTCTAAAAGGTCCATTACATCTACGATATATTCACTATCAAAATTTCCGGTAAATAAGTCATTCGCTAAAGAAAAATCATTCAAATGGATATTCACGCCATATCTACGCTCTAGTTTGGCCAAGACATCACTTAATTTCGTTGATCGAAAAACGAGGTCTCCTCTTAACCACGCCGTTTCAAATCGATTATCTGTTTTCTCCACGGTTATAATACCCGATTCTTTATTGAACAATGCTTTTTCATTTGGTTTTAGATAAACGACACGAGAAGGGTCTGAACAAGTCTGTATCTTGATCCGTCCCGATATCAAGGCCATTTCCATGACATTCTCCCGCTCATACGAATACACATTAAAACTTGTGCCCAACACTTCTATATCCAGATATTCAGTATGTACCACGAAAGGTTTATCCTCATTCCGAGTCACCTCAAAATAGGCCTCTCCCTCTAAATTGACCTGTCGAAGCTCTCGACCGAAATCGTGAGTGTAACTTAAGCTCGATTCCGCATTTAGTTTTACTTGTGTTCCATCCGGTAAAGTCACCCCCGATCTTTCCCCTCTATCGGCATGAACCACTAAATTGCCAATGCTACCCTTCTGATCGACTGGATTGAAATATAAATAACCAGACAATATACTTAATAAAGGTATTAATAGTATTGCGGCGATACGAGCCAGTTGCCTAAACACCATAACGAATCGTTCTTTTCTCGTTCGATTTTGAATCTCACTGAACATATCTCGTATGATTCTCTCATCAACCTCTTCAAAGGGTCGCCCATTTTCCCATAAATGAGACAATGACAGCGATAATTCATCATCATCAGACAAATTAACCAAAAGCCGTAGTGTTTTCAACTCTTCCGTAGAGATCGTATGATCCATGTACTTTGAGAGCAAATAATATGTATGTGATTCCTGCATAATATCCTTTTTATAAGGTATACACATGACAGATGAATTTATAACATACCTCTTTATATGTTATAAAACATAGAAATTGTATTAAGAGACCTATTTACCCTATAAAGAAAAGAGAGAATAGATATGCGTAGTTACCTAGTTCCTTCCTCAAGATATGCAAGGCTTGAGATATCTGATTACGAACAGATTGTTCAGTAATCAAGGTTTTAACAGCAATTTCCGTTATAGACAGCCCTTGCTCTTTACTCAACTCAAACAATTCCCGCTGGCGAGGAGAAAGTTTTTGCTTCGACACTTCCAGTTTATGGTTAAACTCCTCCAAAGAGAGTTTCCGTTCAATAGCAGTCTCATCACATTCTCCTGATTCGACAAATGCAATATCTTCCAAAAAAAGCGGACTGTTTGCCTGCCTACGAAACTCATTCAACAATTGATTCTTTGCCATGGTAAACAAGAAAGACCTAAAAGACATATCCGGATCAATCTGCTCTCTGCGTATCCATACCTTAATAAATGTCTCTTGCACTATATCTTTAGCAAGAACATCCGAATGAGTCAAGCCTAAAGCAAAAGCATATAGGCGAGATACATATAACTCATACAGCTTCGTAAAATCTTTATACGAACCTTTTCGCAGTCGCTCAAGATATATTCGTTCTAAATCCATCTCCTTTCGCATCACATTGACCATGCAAATATAGGAAAACATATCAACAGAAAAACAAAAATCTAAAACTGATCCCTCCGAAATGAACAATAGCATAAAGGAGGTGTGTCAAAATGCACATCTCCTTTTTTATGCACAAAGCCCCGACTTTCACAAGCTGGGGCTTTGTTATTA
>NZ_RAYG01000051.1:0-15444 GCF_003670185.1 Parabacteroides sp. CH2-D42-20
CAGATGATAACGTGGAGCTAACCTTTCATTACGAATTGGATGAAGACGGTTATGTGAAAAAAGTGGAAGTTAAAAATCTGGACGGATCTGAAACGTGGTGGACAGAGACATATACTTATGAAAGAGTAAAATGAAAGGTTTGTTTCTGAAGTATATACTTGCAGAATAGGCTTTTTCTTATTTAAAGCCCCCACCCAGTAGCAAGGATATAAAGAAGATCACCCAAGCGAGCAAAGAGTATTCTTGCTTACTTGGGTGATTTTGTGTATATTTGAATTGAAAATGAGACAATTAACTAATTTATTAATCAATCTTGATTTACATTGTGTAAACCAAATATGTAAACCAGAGTATTAAAACGAAAAAAGAGGCTACAAATCATTTTGCATACTGTTAATATTCAATCAATTACAGTATAATTTTAAAAGACAGATGTACTTATAAACAGTTGACTTAAAATCCTTTGGCCATTGCGGCTGTGCGGGTTCAAGTCCCGCTTCGAGTACGATCTAATTTAATTGCGGAAGTAGCTCAGTTGGTAGAGCATAACCTTGCCAAGGTTAGGGTCGCGGGTTCGAGTCCCGTCTTCCGCTCGCTTCCAAAAGGCCTCGCTGTTCGAAAGAATAGCGGGGCTTTTTATTTCTAAAATATAATCGTATCTTTATCTTCAATTAAAGTGAGGGTTATGGAATTACGTACAGCGAATGTTACCCGATATATCATGCCTCTGCGGGAAGGCGGATCATTGCCTGCTTTAGCGGAGGCGGACGATGAGTTTAAATATGTCGTTAAGTTCCGGGGAGCCGGACATGGGACAAAAGCCTTGATAGCCGAGTTGATCGGAGGTGAGATCGCTCGTTGCTTGGGTTTCCATGTACCGGAATTGGTCTTCCTGAATCTTGACGAGGCTTTCGGGCGGTCGGAAGGTGACGAGGAGATACAAGACTTACTACAAGCAAGTCAAGGGCTCAATCTGGGATTACATTTTTTATCTGGAGCCTTGACTTTCGATCCGGTAGTCAATCATGTAGATCCCAAACTCGCCTCACAAGTCGTATGGCTCGATGCTCTATTGACAAATATAGATCGCACGGTCCGGAATACGAATATGCTGGTATGGAATAAGGAACTTTGGCTCATCGATCATGGAGCTTCCTTATTTTTCCATTTCTCATGGGTAAATTGGCAAAAACATGCGATCGGTCCTTTCAGCCATATCAAGGATCATGTATTATTGCCACAAGCGACGCTGCTGGAGGAAGTAGACAAGGATTTCAAACGTATCTTAACGGAAGAGAAAATTCGTGAGATCGTAGGTCTAGTACCCGACGATTGGTTGCATTGGAACGATAGTCCCGGTATGCCTCAAGAGATACGTGATGTATATATCCGGTTCTTAATTGACCGAATCGCCCATTCTGACACGTTTATAAATGAAGTTCGACATGCAAGACAAACACTTATATGAATATGCCGTAATCCGTATCGTACCGAAAATCGAACGGGAGGAGTTTATCAATGTAGGCCTTATCATGTTCTGTAAACGGCCTAAATTCATCAAGGCTCGCTATCATGTAGACGAGAAGAAACTTCGTCTGTTCACATCAGATATAGATAAAGAATCTTTGTGCGCCAATCTCCACGTTTTCGATAAGATATGTTCCGGCGCCAAGGATGGAGGCCCTATAGCTAGCCTAGATATTCCAGAGCGCTTTCGTTGGCTTACCGCCATAAGAAGTGCCTCTATCCAAACCTCACGTCCACATCCCGGTTTTTCCAACGATCTAGAACAGACATTTGAGAGATTATTTCAAGAATTAGTCTTATAGATAATAAACATAAATCTCCGTATCACGATAAAAGAAAAAAGACGGATCGTTTAAACAACCCGTCTTTCCTTATTGAATTAATAGATATTATACTTTTCCTTTTAAGTCCGCATCCATAGCGGCGGCGGCCTTACGACCGTCTCCCATCGCCAGAATCACGGTAGCTCCACCACGAACGATGTCACCACCGGCATACACATCGCCTAAAGCGGAACGCATACTGTCTTCCTCCACTACGATCGTACCCTTCTTGCTCACCTCCAAGCCTCCAAAGGCACGGGGTATTAATGGATTCGGAGATACACCGACGCTAACGATCACCTCATCCACATCAATTGTTTCGATAGCGCCCTCGATAGGTACCGGACGACGGCGACCAGAGGCATCCGGCTCGCCCAATTCCATCTTCTGCAAACGCATCTGTTTCACACGGCCTCTTTCATCACCTATATATTCAATCGGATTATGAAGCGTCAAGAACTCCACACCTTCTTCCTTCGCATGTTTCACCTCTTCCAGACGGGCAGGCATCTCCTCCTCGCTACGACGGTAGACGATCATAGCACGCTCAGCACCCAGACGACGAGCAGTACGGACAGAGTCCATAGCTGTATTGCCACCTCCGATCACGGCCACCTTCTTCCCTTGTAGCACCGGCGTATCACTTTCCGGATTCGCCGCATCCATTAAGTTTACACGGGTCAAATACTCGTTGGACGACATCACGCCCACAAAGTTCTCACCCGGAATGTTCATAAAGTTAGGCAGACCGGCGCCACTTGCCACGAACACGCCCTTAAAGCCATCCGCATGCAAATCATCATAACTGATCGTCTTACCCACGATACAATCTTTCTCAAACTGTACGCCCATCTTACGAAGGCCATCAATCTCCACGTCCACGATCTTATTCGGTAGGCGGAACTCCGGGATACCATATTTCAATACACCACCGATCTCATGCAATGCCTCGAACACAGTCACATCATATCCACGCTTCGCCATATCTCCGGCAAAAGACAATCCGGCAGGACCGGAACCTACCACGGCAATCTTGATACCGTTCTTCTCCGCAATCTCCGGAACCGAGATATTACCGCTCTCACGTTCGTAATCAGCGGCGAAACGTTCCAAGTAGCCAATGGCAACCGCTTCCTTACCCATTTTCAAATGGATACACTTGCTCTCACATTGTTTCTCCTGCGGACAGACACGACCGCAAACAGCGGGCAGGGCACTTGTCTCTTTCAAGGTCTTAGCGGCCTCCAAGAATTCCCCACGCTCGATATTCTTGATAAAAGTAGGTATATTGATATTTACCGGACATCCCTGCATACAAGTAGGATTCGGACAATCCAGACAGCGCTCGGCCTCTTGCATAGCCTGTTCTTTTGTCAAGCCTAAGTTAACTTCCTCCAAACGGGTACGACTCCGGTATTCCGGGTCCAACTCGTTCATCTTCACACGGGGGATATCCGCACGTTCTTTATTTTTCTTGCTTTTGCGAAGCGCCTCCCGCCAAGGTTCGGCACGACGAGCAGCGATTAATTCTTCTGTTGTCATGATTCAATTACGTGGTTTCGTTATTTCTTCTCTATATCCTTATAAGCGCCGAGGCGCATGATCATCTCATCAAAATCCACTTGATGAGCATCGAACTCCGGTCCGTCCACACAAACGAACTTGGTCTTCCCGCCTACCGTAATACGGCAAGCACCACACATACCCGTTCCGTCCACCATGATCGTATTCAAGGAAGCTACGGTAGGAATCTCGTATTTCTTTGTAAGAGCGGAAACGAATTTCATCATAATAGCCGGACCGATCGTAACGCATAAATCCACCCTCTCCCGGTTGATCACGCTCTCCACGCCATTCGTCACCAAGCCTTTCGTACCCAGAGAGCCATCATCCGTCATGATAATTACCTCATCCGAGTTTTGGCGCATCTGCTCCTCAAGGATTACCAAGTCCTTGGTACGGGCCGCCAATACGACGATCACACGATTTCCCGCCTTATGGAAAGCCTCCACGATCGGCAACAACGGAGCGACACCTACGCCACCACCGGCACAAACAACCGTTCCAACCTTCTCGATATGGGTAGCCTGCCCTAACGGACCCACCACATCCGTGATATAGTCACCCTCGTTCAATTCACAGATCTTACGGGATGAGCCGCCTACCGCTTGGATCACCAAGGTGATGGTACCTTTCTCGGTATCCGCCCCGGCAATGGTAAGAGGTATACGTTCGCCTTTTTCGCCAACCTTCACGATCACGAAGTGACCGGCCTTGCGGGAGCGGGCGATCAAAGGAGCCTCGACTTCCAGCTTCACCACGTTGACTGAGAAATGTTCTTTACTTACAATCTTATTCATTATAATCGGTACTGTTGATAGTTTGTCTTGTTTTGCTGGCAAAAATAAGATAAAAAAGTGAATATAGCCCTATTTTCCTTAACAAAAGGCTTTATTCAAACAAACCTTCATCACGCACTAACATCAAAATAGCGGAATGAGGAACAATCAAGAACTTCTCGTCATTAAAATTGATCTCGTAAGCGGCATTTTGCAAATAGACAGCCAAATCACCTTCACGGGCTTGAAGCGGCAAGTATTGCACCTCCTCCCCTTTCTTTTTCTCCCAGACCTCATGCTCCTCAGATTGAGAAGGCAACGGATATCCGGGCCCCGTCTTTATGATATAACCCGCTTGTATCTTCTCCCCTTGTTGAACCGAGGGAGGCAGATACAATCCGGTCTTAGTCTGGCTCTGTGGATTCTTAGGCTTAATCAATACTTTATCGCCTATCATCAGAAATTTATCGATGTCTTTTTGATCTATGGATAGTTGCATGATTATAAGATGTTAAATTTTTATTTCGCGAACTTACGGAAAGTTTACCGAAAATAAAAGCGAGCCTTCTTGATGAAAGCCCGCTCTTATTTATAATGAACATTTATCTACATTAAATAGAACGTCCCTTGAACACATTCGACTCGCTCGAAGGATAGAGATTTCCCGTAAAGGATATACGGTTGCTATTAAAGTTAGGCGATACCGTGGCAGTACATTTATTCGTACCTTTCGCCATACGGAACGTAACCCTAGCGGATACCGCTACACCCTGCACATTCATCTCGTACATAACGTTTCCTTTTTTGTCAGTCTTCATCTGTACACCGGAAGTTGTTCCATCAACCGTTATACCTCCTATTCCGTTAGGACCGGCCGCCGGAGTATTAAACGCTAACTGAATGGTAGCCTTCTCACCCTTCACCGAAACGAAGTTCGTGTTCGGAGTAACATAAACAAAACTACCGCGCTTAAACTCTATACGATCCGCTTCCAATACGAAATCCTTATTCTTCAAAGCTTGCACCGCTTGTTCAAACAATGCGTTAGCCTCGGCTTCCTCCGCAGCTTTCTTCGCTGCCTTCTCTGCTTTCTTTGCTTCTTTCTCGGCCTGCTTCGCAGCTTTCTCTGCTGACTTGTCCTGCTGTGCCATCATCGACCCTGCACCAAATAATAAAACGGCGAGCAATAATACAATCTTCTTCATATTAACTCATTTTTAAAGGTTTGTCTATAAAAGTACTTTTATACATACAATAAAAATACAATTAACATCGACATAAGTTCATCTTTAACCCTTATTTTTCACGTTTTTAACATGATACCATAAAAAGCCCCATGCGGTTACCGCCGCAATGAAATCGGAGAAAGGTTGCGCTAGCCAAACGCCATCCAATCCCCAGATCGGAGGAAATAGCAGGATAGCCGGTATCAGGAATAAAACCTGCCGACTTAGACTCAGAAACATCGCTTTCCATGCGACACCGATACTTTGAAAAAACTGGCTGATCGTAATCTGGGAACCGACAACGAAAAAGACCAGCATCGTCAGACGTAATCCATTATCCGTAATCGACACCAATTCGGCATCCGTCGAGAATACGCTAACGATCAGTCTCGGGAATAATAAACTGACGATACATCCTACCCCTGTAATCAAGGTCGATACTATAATAGACAACCGCAAGGTAGCCAATACCCGGTCATGATGCCCAGCGCCATGATTAAACCCGACAATCGGTTGCATCCCTTGGGCGATACCGATAATCAACATAACCAGCAGCATGGCGATACTGGAAATAATACCGCTGGCACCAATCGCCAAATCGCCTCCATTCTCTTTCAACGCATGGTTCATGATCACCACAACCACACTGCCCGCCAGCTGCATGGAAAATGGAGACATGCCGATCGTAAATATATTCCAAATAATGGAACCTTTCAACCGGAAATATTTCGTATGGAAACGTACGATACTATCCTTGCTGATAAAATGACTCATCACGAAAGCGGCACCAGCAGCCATGGAGATCACCGTAGCGATAGCGGCACCCTGTATCCCCATATCCAGCCAGAAGATAAAGATCGGGTCTAGGATCACGTTCAATACGGCACCGATCATCATCGTGAACATCGCCTTTTTCGGATATCCGGAAGCACGCATCACGGCATTAAAGCTAAAGCTTAATGTAGCCAGCAAATTACCCGGGATAGCGATATATAAATAGTCTTTCGCATAAGGTATCGTCTGCTCGCTTCCTCCGAACCACGTTAACAAATCATCCAAGAAAATCATACTGGGGATAATCGTCAAGGCTCCGATAATGAATGTCAAAGTGAAAGCGTTTCCTAATACGTTATCTGCCAGATCATTCGCCTTACGGCCTAGATGAATGGAGACCCTTGTAGCGGCTCCCGCACCGATCAACATTCCAAATGCCTGCATAAAGAGTAGTATCGGGAAAGTCAAAGTCAATCCGGAGATAGCTAGCGCACCCACTCCTTGTCCGATAAATATACGATCTACGATATTATAAAGAGCATTAACCATGGTCCCGATAACGGCGGGAATCGCGTAATGTACCAACAAACGGCCTATATTCTCATTTTCCAGCCGCCATGTAATCTCATTTGACATATATAACTTATGATTTATGAATTATGATTGAGATCATCTCCGCCACACTTCCTACGATTCTCGTGCCCTCTTCCGCAGGGAACTGAATACGCAGGCTATCCGGAGCATTACAATAAACACTTATATAATCCTCGCTAACCGACGAGGGCTTAAAGCCATTCCGGATCAAGGCATTCCCAACCCAATAAGAAGTCATAAAATCCCCCTCAACCCCAATAAGCTTTGTTGGAGCTGCCGTATTCAATTTCCCGGTATTCGGATCAAACACGATTCCTTCCTTGCTAAAGAAAGTCTCGAAAGCTCCTCCCATAATCAAGTCCTCCGGCGTTCCACATGCCATTGGGCGACTTTTCTCCTGTAACCATAGACAGTCTCCCAGCTGGATCGCCAAATCAAGATCATGCGTCGATAGCAGAATCGCTTTTTGTTGCTTTACCGCTAATTTATGTAACAAGACCATAGTCTCTATCCGACTTGTCACATCTAAAAAGGCCGTCGGCTCATCCAACAATATGATGGGGCATTGCTGTGCCAGCGCTTTGGCGATCATGGCTTTCTGACGCTCGCCATCACTAAGTTCCGACACATAATTATAAGCCTTATGAGCGATACCGGCGGCAGCAAGCGATTCCTCGATAATCCTACGATCTTCCTGCCTTAATTGTCCGAAAAAGCCGGTATAGGGATGTCTTCCTAAAGAGACCAACTCGTAAACCGTTATTCCACCGGCATTTGTCTTCTCCGTGAGAACAACACCTACCATCCGGGAAAAATCACCTTGCGAGTAAGAGGCCAACGGCTTTCCTTTCAATTCGATCTCGCCCCCCAGAGAGGGCTGGAAGCCGCACAGCGTACGCAATAAGGTAGACTTTCCCGCACCATTCAACCCGAGAAGGCAAGTCACCTCGCCCGGATATAAATTCAAGTCGAGGGCATCATGCACCAACTTTAGGTGTCCACCTTTCAAAACATATCCAATACTCAGATTTCTTGTCCTTATAACTGGAATCCTTTCCATAACCACTAATTAAAATATTGAATATTCTTCCGGTTCACGATTACGTAAATAATAATAGGCGCCCCAAGCATAGGGGTAACGGCATTCAATGGCAGGATCGTATTACTGCCCGGTACCACCATCAGCATATTACATAGAAGAGCAACGCAGGAACCTGTCAGCATTGTAACTGGCACCAACATCTTATGATTGGAAGAGCCTAACATCAACCGGGCGATATGTGGAACTGCTAATCCGACAAAGGAAATGGGGCCGCAAAAAGCAGTAGTTGTAGCCGTTAATACTCCCGTACACAAAAGAATCGCGATCCGTGTTCGTTTGATCCGGATACCTAAATTAGCGGCATACATTTCTCCCAATAATAAGGCATTCAAAGGCTTGATCAGCAAGATCGCTAATAACAGCCCGATTAACGCACAAGTTCCAAAGAATGGTAATTGTTCCAAGGATACACCGGAAAAATTACCAAGCCCCCACATCACGAACGCATGTACCCGGTCTGTAGATGAATAATAATTCAAGATAGAAATAACCGAAGAAGCTAGATAGCCAATCATGATTCCGATAATCAGAAGCATGACATTATTCTTCACTTTTGCCGAAAAATAGATAATCAGTCCCAGTATCACGCAAGCCCCCACAAAGGCTGCGAGGATTACCGCCATATATCCACTGATCGGCCAATCCGTGAACTGCCCCAACGTACCACCGAAATAGAGCATGATAGCGGCTACTCCAAGATTAGCGCCATCACTAATGCCCAATATGGAAGGTCCCGCCAACGGATTCCGGAACAATGTCTGTAATAGCAACCCGCTGGTAGCCAAGGAAGCCCCCGCCAATAATGCGGTTATAGCCTGAGGCAAACGAGATTGCAACACGATATTCTGCCATGCGATCTTATCAGATCCCTTCCCCAGCAAAATATCCATCACGTGATCCAAAGGAATCGGTACGGCCCCATACGCCAGCCCTCCCACAAAGAGCACCAAAAGAACCACCCCCAACAACGGATAAAAAAGCAGTGCTTGTTTGTTCATGGCGCGAAGGTATACAAAAAAGCGGAGTTATGTTATACTTCTCCCTACCTCACGAAGAAAACCAAAATATTGCTCACGTACGCAATTATTAGGAATACACATTCTTAAACGATCGCCTCGAGTACCACACATCGTAAGCAAACCGTAATAATAAAGTAGACTACGGAAATTATCTATATCCGTTACCCGTTCGGCAGGAAAGGATGTATGTAAGTCCACCAAGATCTTTCCTTTTGCCGCGATTTCCTCGATGGTACCCATACGATTTTCCTCCTGTACAGAGTCACGATCAATACGTGCCAGCATCTTCAGCTTACTATAGTCCGTTCGGATATTCTTATCGGCCATTTCTCCCGGGGAACAATGAAAATCAACTTGCCAACGTAAATAATACAAAGTCATATCACAGTTAAAAATCCGATCGTCACCCAAGCTCTCTCTTGCGAAACAGTAATTATCATACCAAGGCTTCATTTCCGTAATCATAGCCTCAGCATCCCCTTTGAGCATATCGTTTTGCTGATAATAACGGAACATCTCACGAACATCCGTTTCATCAAAACCCATCATGGCATTAAAACGAGGATCTACCGAGATATTCCAGTCTATATTATATCCACTCGACAAATCATCCAGCGTCACAGGGCTTACCCCCATCATGAATATACGGTCAAACATTCCCTTGAATTGTTTGAAATACTCCCGGTAGAAACCACTGGCGTGAGTCAAGTCATGAAACATTCGCTGCCCATGCTCACTCAATATCACATTGGTAAAGTTGTCGTACTCATCTATAATGAGATACAGGGGATATCCCTTTTCCTTCGCTTTTACCTCTATGTAAGCCAGCTTAGACTTCGCGCTTTCTATATGCTCGACGGTCTCCTTAAAATCAGCGTCATAATAAGCTGCGTACACATGCGCGAACTGATTAATGATTAAGCCGCAATAATCATTGAAACTTGTCATCAGGTCCGCTCCCGGCATCGAACAGCCCGCTTTAGAGAAATCGAAATAAAGTACCTGATACTTATTCCTTTCACCGGTTGGATGCGTACCAATCCAGAGATCTCCAAAATATGCATCAAAATCATCCTGACGCAATATATCATAATACGTTAATACGTACGCATCATGCTTAGGAATACGCTCTTGCCAAACCGTCTCGGACGGATCAAGAAAAGATAGCTAGGCATCTTCTCGATAAGCGGAAGGTACATCGTTTTATCCACGAAATAGAAATTACCATTCCTTATTCGATTGAAATCTGATAATCCGTAAGGGATTCCTTTCACTTGACTCATATACTGGATAACTTTTATACTTGTTGTAGGCAAAGTTAGTCTATTCCTTGCAATAAGCACTAATATTTAGAAAAAAGAGCAACCACAATGTTTGCAAATGCATTTATTCAAGTTTAGTTCACAAACGAATGCATCTGTCTGTTGTTTTGGTTCGATAAAACTCGATCAAGTCATTCATTTCAATATTTTGCTTACAGTTCCATTCTCTCAAAAGGAGATGCTTTGGTCGTTGAGAAGCACACTATTTTTGGCTGTTGAAGTGAATAACTAACGGCTTGTCGAGTGAATAACTAACGGCTATACCTAGCCGTTAGCTTACGGCTTGGGAAGTGAATAACTAATCACTTGGAAAGCCTTTTACGAGTGACTTAATCAACTGTATACCAGATATATTTCGCAAACGCATTTTACTACTCAACTAGCTCTTCAACTAAATTAAAGAAGAACCAGCTATTTCAAGAAAAGACACACTGTGGCTAAAGCCCAAAAAGCAAGTTATATTATACCAGTTAGATTGTCACGGTTATACTATGGGCATGATTTTGAGATGGGAAATAAGAATAAAGAGGAGATATGTTTCTGCACGGAAATAAGGTGTGTCAAGGAAACATCAAAAAAGGATCAAAAGGGCGTTTTTCAAGAAATCACTATAAGGCAATGGATTGCTAAAATTTTCTTTCAAATTTGATGACAAGACATACATTGGCTCGAAATAAACGATTCTTCCTTACTTTAGTGAGCTAGACAAAGTACTACCGTACCTCATCTAGCTCTGAAAGTCTTTATTTGAATGCAGGATAACCCGGATTCTGAGTCAATTTATCGTTAGATTGATAAGCATCTTGAGATATAGGGAACAATTTCAAATAATCATCTGTCTTTCTCACACAATTTGAAGCAGCCCACATACCTTTGTCATAGGCCCCGAAACGGATATCATCCTGGCGGTTGTGCATCTCCCAAGACAATTCGAGGCGACGCTCAAGAAGGATATCATCCAGCGTAACAGTAGCGTAATTGTGATTGGAATCACCAAACGCACGTTCACGGACTTGATTAACCAAGCTTGTGGCCTCAGACGCACTACCACCACTACGAAGCAATGCCTCTGCTTTCATTAAAAGAACATCCGCATAACGGAACACATGGAAATCATTACCCATAGCGTCTGTCAAAGTCGTTGAGTACGGCCATTTCTGGCAACGTGCGCCATCATGCTGATTTACCGCTCCCCAAGTTGTTCCATCATATTCCGTACCAGCCAACATAGTAACATCGATCGTATGGTTTAACAAGAAACCATGGTCTGTCTCAATAGGCTCACCGGTCGAGGCATTATACATCTGGCCGATCAAGAATGTAGCTTCCTTACGAGGATCGTCATCAGAGAACAATTTAACATATTCCGGCTGCGCACAAACACCATTCCAAGCAGAAACACCGTTAGAAAGAGCCAACTGATCTTTGTAGTGCAACGTACGGTTCATCAATTGCCAACGATTATCCTTATCCGTATCCGTCTCTGAGAACGGAGCGGCCAAGATCGCCTCACGAGAACTCTCGTTCGTCAAGGAGAAGTTTGCCTTAAAGTCCGGCTCTAATATATAACCCATCGCCATCACTTTGTCGCAACACTCTGCGGCCATCTGGTAAGCATTGTTACAACTTACACCCCAAGCTTCCGCATTCAAATATAATTTAGACAACAACGTATAAGCTGCACCTTTCGTAAACTTAGCATAACCATTTTCACGACCCGGACAAGTTTCCGCAATCTCTGTCACTTCTTTAATCAACCAATCAAACACGGCCTGGCGAGGTTGGCAAACCGGAAGTTCCTTGTCCGCATAATCAGTAACCAATGGAATATTGCCCCAATCGTCCATCATCTTGTAAATCCAAAAAGCACGGATACCTCGGATTTCAGATGTATATAGAGACATCTGTTCGTCCGATAAGAAATCAGAAGATTCCACTACCTTCAAGTTGGCATTACAAGTACCGATAGCCTCAGAAGCCGTAGACCACGCTCCCTTGATCACAGAAGTCTGCGAAGTCCATGTGTGCATGTAGATCTCACGATACTGACCACCATCATACCAGTCGCCACCCTTACGGGTAGGAGTAACAGCATCAGATCCCGACATCACATCCAGCGCAATAAAATTTCCATCCGCAGGATAATTCTTCAATGTCTTATACACGGTCCCTACCAACACACTGATCTCCGAATCAGTATAACCGAATGAATCCGCAGGGACATTATCGTATACCGTTTCATCCAAGTTCGTACACGCTGGCATAGAAAAAAGGAGAGCCGTGCCAGTCAAGAACGATATTATATTTCTTTTTTTCATAACGAATGCATTTAAAATTAGAATGATAAGTTAACACCAAATGTAAATGAACGAGCCTTCGGCATATAGTTACGCGGTTCGATACCCGGTGACAGACCGGCATCCGTATCGCTAGCCTCGCCACGGAAGAGCTCCACTTCCGGATCCAAACCGGAATAGCTTGTGATTACGAACAAGTTCTGAGCAGCTACATAAATACGGGCTTTGTCTAGCCAATCAATCTTCTTCGTATTGAATGTATAACCAATAGACATATTATCCAAACGGGCGAAAGAGGCATTCTCCAAATAATATGAGCTTACACGTGAATTCTCTCTCAGTAACATCAAGTCATCACCTTTCATAGCGTTAGCTCCGGCTACATAGGTATTATTACCATAAGCGGCACGCGGGTTGTTCAACAACTTGCCACCGATCTGCCCACGTAAGAAGAAGCTGGCATCCCAATTCTTCCAAGTGAAGGTATTGTTCCATCCAAATGTCAAATCCGGCTGGGAATCACCTACGTATGTACGGTCATCGTCCGAGATTTGTCCATCCTTATTGACATCTTCCATAATAAACTTACCGTTTTCATCAATGCCGTTACATTTCAACATAAAGAACTGACCGACCGGATAGCCTTCCTCTACCACATGAGAAGTCACGCCGGAAGCGCCGCGGATCCACGGATCACCTACATAAACACGGCTTGTTGAAAACAGGTCGTTAGACAACTTCGTGATCTCATTCTTATTGTGAGACAAATTAATAGAAGTATTCCAGTTAAAGCTCTTGTTTCGGATCACGTCTAAGTTCAACATGACCTCGATACCCTTATTGCTCATATCACCAACGTTGGCAGCGATCTTTTTATACACATACGTTGGAGTCGGTACAGCATAGTCATAAAGCATATCGGAAGTCTTCTTACTATAATATTCTACCGTACCGCCCAAGCGACCGTTAAATAACTGGAAGTCTACACCGATATTAAACATAGCAGTTGATTCCCACTTCAAATCCGGGTTCGGGTTCTGCGTGATACGGAAAGAGGTAGATGTACCACCACCGTTATAATAAGTACCATACGGCTGATACAACTCCAAGCTCTTATAAGGCTTCAAACCATCTTGATTACCTGTCACACCATAACCAGCACGCAACTTCAAGTCGTTCAACCAACTGATATCCTGCATAAAGGCCTCTTGAGAAATACCCCAAGCAGCAGATACAGACGGGAACCATCCCCATTTATGATTAGCACCGAACTTAGAAGAACCATCACGACGCATCGTAGCGGTGATCATATATCGCTCATCGTAGCTATAGTGCGCACGAGCAAAGAAAGAGATCAATTTATAGTCATTCTTGCTGGAAGTCACATTACCGATCTTCAAATCGTTACCAGCTTGGATAGAGTTGGCACCCATAGATGCTACAGAGAACTGTGTTGCCAAAGATTCTTGCGACTGATAACCGTTGGTTTCCCAAGAATAACCCAGCAAAGCGTTCAGTTTATGTTTTTCCTCCGCACCGAAAGACTTGTTATAGTCGGCCGTCCATTCCATCAACTCACGATCCCATACGAAGTTGCGTCTCTTGGCATAGCCATTCGAGCTATCACCCAAAGAGTTTCCAGCACCACCACCTAACGCATTGTCGGGGCTTTCCCATTGGCTATAATCGCTAGTATAACGACTCTTATATAAGTTCGCCTTTACGTTCAGGCCCTCAATTACTTCAAACTGCACATCGCCTTGTCCATAGAAATAATTATTTTTGAATAATTTGTAGTTTTCATCTTGGGCTTTCACCATGTTACCTTGGTTATAAGCGTTGTCGTTACCCGTAAAATAAGAGCCATCCTCATTGTAAATCGGAACGACCGGAACATTATTGTAAGCAGCGATGAAATAGTCGGCAAACGTAGCTTGCATATCTGTCAAAGTAGCAGCTCCCGTCAAACCAATACGCAAACGATCATTGATAGCTCGTTGCTGGAATTGGAAGCGGAAACTGTGACGCTTCATCCAGTTATCGCGAGCGATACCCTTACGGTCTAAGTAAGTATAAGACGCACGATAGTTACTTTTGGAAGAACCTCCAGACAATGACAAGGCATGATTCTGAGAAATACCCGTACGTAATAAAGCACCGAACCAATCAGTATCAGCGTTATATTTGTCATATTGCGAGATGTCACTACCCAATTGTTTGTTCACATCACGCCATTCGGAAGCATTCAGCATATCCGGTTTGTTAGCAACCTTATCCATTGTCACATAACCATCATAATTAATCTGAGTCTTAGCTCCCGAACCTCTCTTGGTCGTAATCAAGATAACACCACCTGCGGCACGAGAACCATAGATAGCGGCGGAGGAGGCATCCTTCAATACGGAAATAGACTCGATATCTGAAGGAGAAACCGTAGACATATCACCACCGGGAACACCATCGATAACGATCATAGGACCTTGATCGTTTTGCAAGGTAGAAGTACCACGCAAACGAATCTGAGAGCTACGAGTCACATCACCAGAGCCAGAAGTAATCTGCAAACCAGCCACTTTACCTTGTAGCAAATCTGAAGCATCACGATTAACACCCTTGTTGAAGTTTTCCTCGGAGACATTGGCTACAGATCCGGTAATCTCCTTACGAGTCTGCGTACCATAACCGATCGCAACAACCTCACCCAAATTTACTACGGATGGAGCTAATTTAACGTCCACTTTGTTACGTCCTTTAACACCTTCTTCCAAAGTGTTATAACCAATAAAAGAAAATTGAAGAACGGCTTTTTTCAAGTCGTTAAGCGTTAGAGTGTAATTACCGTCAATATCGGTAATCGTACCATTGGTAGTACCCTTTTCTACAATGTTCGCACCGATGATGGGCTCACCTTGTTCATCTAG